>NZ_JAUNXI010000012.1 GCF_030539875.1 Methanobrevibacter sp. | reverse complement strand
TGTATCTGATTCAAATCCTACCAAACTATCAGCTTCTGCCATTAAAACTGATGCAAAAGCAGCATATGATAGTAAAGCTTCCGGTGTATTCATATTCAGATGGGGTGCAACTAACTTTGTGGATTTCAATTCATTATCTAAACCAACCCCAAATGGCACTGATTCTGTATCAATTGCAGATATTGTAGCTGCTGCTAATAACTTAAAGAATACTATTGGTTCAACAGGTTCAATTCCAAAGACAGTTACTGTTGCTGGAGTAAGTTATTCAATTTCCCAGTTCTTGTATCTAATGGCTGAAGCTGTCAAGCAGATTAATGCAGGCAAAGCTTCATCACAAATTAAACCAGTTTCATCAGGCAATCCTGCTGATCCTTCCGGTTCATTTAAAGGTACTTTAACAACTGCACAATATGTTGATGTGGCAAAAAGAGTAAGTTCTTATATTGTAGGCAATGGCCGTGCTCCAAATTTCGCCAGTTTAGGTAATAGTCAGATTAAGTACGAGTCTTTAATAGAATTGTTTGCTAAGGTTTTATCCAGTTATAAAGCTGATAAAAAATTACCGGCTACCGTATCTATTGACGGTAACATGAAACCGCAGCCTTCAACTAAAACAATATCTATTAAAAATATTGTTAAAGGTGCTTCTAGCTTGAAGGCATACTATGAAAAGAATAAGGTATTGCCGTCCACTGTTACTGCAGGTGGAGTTGTATTCAAATTGCCTGAATTCTTGTATTTGATGAGTCAGGCTATTTATCAATTAGGTAACTCCAATACTAAGGACATTACTATAATTGAGAATATAGCTGCTCCAGCTAATCCTTCTGGAGACACTATTAATGCAGATTTGGATGAATCTAACTTTATTCATGTAGCCCAAAGTACTGCAAACTATATGAAAACTAATAAACAAGCTCCTAATTATGCCAGTTCTAAATTAGGTAAAATCTGTTATTCAGGTGTAGTCGATGCATTTTCACGTATCTTGGCTTTCTATGATATTAATAATCGCTTGCCCGGTACTGTAAAAATTATTTCTACAGGACCTGGAGGAGAAGGAGCTACCGGTACTGGATTAAACGAAAAAGCCACAAGTGATGAGTTGGCTGATTTATCCAAATATCTTAAAGCTTCTACTAACTGTCAGGTAAACGATCCTAAAATCAAAGCTCTGGTTGATTCATTAACTAAAGGTTTAACTTCTGATGAAGCCAAGGCTAAAAAGATATTTGAATATGTAAGGGATACTTTATCTTATAGTTTCTATTACAACACCAAATATGGTGCAGTAGGCACTTTAAATGCCAAAGCAGGAAACTGTGTAGATCACTCACACTTATTAGTTGCCATGTACAGAAATGCAGGACTCGCAGCCAGATATGTCCACGGAACATGTAAATTTACCAGTGGAAGCACATACGGTCACGTATGGGTTCAAGTGTTAGTTGGTGACACATGGCGTGTTGTTGACGCAACAAGCTCAAGAAATTCATTTGGAAAAGTAGCAAATTGGAATACAAACTCCTTTACCTTAAAAGGAATATATAATAGTATTTCATTCTAATTTCCTACTTCTTTTTTTTATTCTTTTAAGATTTCACTCAGTGTCTGCTTTTTTTTATAAGTTTTAGGTATTCCAAAACTTTTTATACTTTGAAATATTTAAATATAAACTAATTGCAATTAATAATCAAGGTGAAATTATGGCTGATGGTAAGATTAGTGAAAATATTGAAGAATACCTTGAGGTTCTCTATCGCAATGGAAGTAATAGGGAACAGGTTTCTACTACTAAATTATCTGATGAGTTAGGGATTGCCCCTGGCAGCGTAACTCAAATGCTTAAAAAATTAGAAAATTTGGGATATATTAAATATACTCCGTATAAGGGAGCTAGTTTAACTGATGATGGTATGAAAATAGCCCAAAAGATTACTAGAAAACATAGGATTTTAGAAAAATTTTTAAGGGATATTTTAAAAGTCAAAGAGGAAAATATACATTCTCAGGCTTGTGAAATGGAGCATGCATTGTCTGATGAAGCAGAAAGGGCAATATGTACTATGTTGCACAATCCTGATTTGTGTCCTGATAATAATGTTATTCCTGCTTGTGATTTTGATTTTAACAGTTGTAAGGAATGTTATTCTCAAACAGACTTTGATAAAATCATTAATAGAAAATTTAATTTATTGTCAGTTTCGGAATTGACTTCTGATATTGAAGGAACAATTTCATTTATTCGCGGTAATGATGAACTTTTAGATGAAATTTTAAACTTGAATATTCGTGTTGGCGCTCATTTGAAATATGAAGTCAATGATAATGATGGTGAAAATCATTATCTGATTACTGTTGATGATAAAAAACTTGATATTCCTGTAGAAATGGCCAATAATATTTTTATTGGGATTTAAATTTTCTTTTTTTTACAAAAATATATATAATATTTCTATCAAAATAATATCATTAAATATAATTTATTTCTTTTTACGGTGTTTTAATGCGTGGTAATTTATCGAATGATATTGTTTCTGTTAAAATTGAAGAAGGAAGCAAAAAACCGATTGCTTTACATGAAAAAAGTTTATTTGGTAAAATTGAGGCTGATACATTAAATCTTTCTTTAATTGAAGCTTGCTATTTATTAGAAAAAGATCGTTTGGATATTTATGAAGATGATGCCGAATGCAGTATTGGCTATATCATAGATATTTTAAAAGAACAGGATTTATATGGGAAGTATGTTGTTTATCGTGATTTAAAGGATCGTGGGTTCGTAATTAAAACAGGTTTTAAATATGGGTCCGAATTTAGATTATATGATCGTGGAAGAGGTCCTGGACAAGGACATTCTGATTATTTAGTTAAAATTATTTTTGAAAATTATGAGATTAATGCTCTTGATTTTGCAAGTTATGTTAGAGTTTCACATGGTGTTAACAAAAAATTGTTGTTGGCTATTGTAGATGATGATTTCGATATTACCTACTATAATATTGAATGGACTCGACCTTAGATTTAATTAAAGGAATCTATTATATTTTTATTATAGAATGAATTTATTGTAATAATTTTTAATCATAAGTATGATTTAACGTGATTGTGTGTGATAATATGGCAGATTTAATTAATCCATGGGCATCATTTAGCTTAGATTATGATAAGTTAGTTAATCAGTTTGGTATTGGAAAATTTTCAGACATCCTAAATGAAGTTGAAAATCCTCAAAGATTAATGAAAAGAGGAGTAATATTCGGACATAGGGAATTTGGTGAAATCAATAATTTAATCAATCAAAATAAAGATTTTGCAGTTGTAACCGGTATGATGCCAAGCGGTCAAATGCATATAGGTCATAAAATGATTGTGGACCAGTTAAAATGGTATCAGGAAAAAGGAGCAATGCTGTCTCTTCCGATTGCAGATTTGGAATCCTATGCTGCCAGGGGAATGAGTTTTGAAGAAGGCCGTGAAATTGCAATTAATGAGTATTTGTCAAATTGGATTGCACTTGGTCTGGATCTTGAAAAGGACAATGTGAATGTTTATCTTCAATCTCAAAATAAACCTCTTCAGGATCTGGCTTTCAAAGCAGCCGGTAAAACCAATTTCAATCAGCTCAAAGCAATTTATGGTTTCAGCCCGTCTACAAATATTGCCCATATTCAGGCACCTTTAGTTCAGGTTGCAGATATTTTACTTCCTCAGATTGAAGAATTTGGAGGTCCAAAAAAGGTTGTTGTCCCTGTTGGAATAGACCAGGACCCTCATATTCGTTTAACAAGAGATATTGCTCAAAAGCTTCATGAGGATTTGGGATTTTTAACTCCTGCATCTACATATCACAGATTCCTGACCGGTTTGACCGGAGATAAAATGAGCAGCTCCAAACCATCCACTGCAATATATCTCAACGATGATGTAAAATCTGCTGTTAAAAAAGTAAAATCAGCTAAAACCGGTGGAAGGGAAAGTTTAAAAGAGCAACAGGAGCTTGGTGGAGAAGTAGATAAATGTGTGATTTATGAAATGATGTTATATCATTTTATTGATGATGACGGTGAACTTGAAAAAATAAGGCATGATTGTCTAAATGGAACTCTCCGCTGCGGTGACTGTAAGGTAAGAACAGCAGAACTGATGGAAGAGTTTATGCAGGACTTAAAAGAAAAACAGGTTGAAGCTCGTGAAATAGCTAAAACTTTAATATAACGTTTATTAATAATTATTAAAAATATGGTTGTGATTTTATGATAAGATGTGTTTCTTGTGGTGAAGAATACGATGATGATGAAGTAATTTACACTTGCGGAAAGTGCGGATCCGTACTTGAGCTTGTAAATGAAATCAATGTTTCTAAAGATATTTTCGATGGTAGAAAAGATAATTTGTGGAAATTTAAAGAATGCATTCCTGTAGATGAAAGTAAAATCGTTTCCCTTGATGAAGGAGGAACCCCATTTTGCAGATGCGACAAACTGGGAGAGGAGCTTGGCGTAAACTTATATGTTAAAGTGGAAGGTTCAAATCCTACCGGAAGTTTCAAGGATAGGGGAATGACTGTAGGTATGACAAAAGCAATGGAACTTGGAGTACACACAGTTGGTTGTGCTTCAACCGGAAATACTTCCGCATCCCTATCAGCTTATGCGGCCCGTGCAGGATTGAGATGTATTGTATTTTTACCTTCAGGCAAGGTCGCTTTGGGAAAACTGGCTCAGGCAATGTTCCATGGGGCTGAAGTAATGTCTATTAATGGAAACTTTGATGAAGCTCTCGAAGCAATGACTGCTCTTGCACTGGAAAAACATCTTTACTTGTTAAACTCAATTAATCCATACAGGCTGGAAGGGCAAAAAACTATAGGATATGAAATCGTTCGTGATTTGGGATGGCAATCTCCTGACAGAATCATTTTACCTGTCGGAAACGCCGGAAACATTTCCGCAATCTGGAAGGGAGTTAAAGAATTCTACGATGCAGGATTTATTAAAGAGTTGCCGATGATGACTGGTATTCAGGCTGAAGGAGCATGTCCTGTTACAAATGCATTTAAAAAAGGAGATAAAAGGGTTGTTCCTGTGGAAAATCCTGAAACAATAGCAACAGCCATCCGTATTGGCGCTCCTGTAAGTGATATTAAAGCATTAAATGCAATTTATGATTCGAATGGTTATTCTGAAACTGTAAGTGATGAAGAAATACTCGATGCACAAAAGTTGCTTGCAAGAACTGAAGGTATTGGTGTCGAACCTGCTTCTGCAGCTTCAATTGCAGGTCTTAAAAAACTTGTTGATGAAGGAGTAGTTGACAAAGGAGAAACCATAACTTGTGTTGTTACAGGACATTTATTAAAAGATCCTAATACTGCCATTGATGCATGCACTCAACCTACTCAGGTGGATGCAGATATTGACACTTTAAGAAAAATTCTAATGAATAAATAATTTGGGCTTTAAAACTCATTTTATTTTAATTTTTTCTTTTAATTCTTTTTATTGTTAATTAAAATTTTACTTTTTTTATTTAACCTAACCTATGAAAAACATTTTTAAAGATACTAATGTCAATTTTCATGTTATTTTAGTGTAGTGTTAAATGTTGAAATTATCAAAATTTAACACTAATGCACCAATATATTTATATATAAGCAAATTATAATTATTATTATCAAAAAAATGAGGTGTTTAATTATGACAGAATTACCATTCGCTCCTGTAGCAAGAATATTAAAAAACGCAGGTGCACAAAGAGTAAGTGATGATGCAAAAATTGCTTTAACCGAAGCAATCGAAGATTACGGAAATGAAATTGCAGGTAAAGCTGTAGGTTTTGCTCGTCACGCTGGTAGAAAAACTGTAAAAGCTGAAGATGTAAAATTAGCAATCAAATAGATTTTCTGATGTTCATCCCGATAGTAATTTTTTACTATCTCTTTTACATTTTTTTAAATTGTCTGATTTTTATTTATAATTAAGAATTTTATTTATTTTCAAAAATTGCTTATATTGTCCTATTTTTAAAAACATTTATATAGTATGTTAACATATCTATATAATGTCTAGTTCTCTAGAATTATTTCATTAATTACTAAATTTTTATTTTTAGTTTTGCTAAAAATTATATGAAATTCAGAAGTATTTGTATTGAAAGTTTAATCCCTCTTTTTTTTATTTAATGGGATTATATTTAGTGATATATGAATGTATTCAAGAATTAGTATTATTAAAAACTATAAAATTATTCGCTCATTGAATAATTTGAGTAATTTCTATAGTTAAAATAATATAACTATATATAATTACGAATATTATAATTCAAGGAATTATAATATCTGCCGATGGATGGCATAGCCAGATGAAAAAGGAGGTATATTTTATGGCAAACATTTATGTAAAATTTGACACACCTGAAGAATTAGCTAAGCAAGCTGAAGAAGCATTAGAAACCGCGTACAATACTGGTAAAGTAGCAAAAGGTACTAACGAAGTAACCAAATTCATCGAAAGAGGAGATGCAGCATTAGTTGTTATTGCAGAAGATGTTGATCCTGCTGAAATTGTTGCACACATCCCTGTTTTAGCTGATGAAAAAGAAATTCCTTACGTTTACTTACCTACCAAAGAACAAGTTGGTGGAGCTGCTGGTTTAACTGTTGGAACTGCATCCGCATGTATTGTAGATGCTGGTGATGCTGAAGCTGCTGTTGCTGAAATTGCTGAAAAAGTTGCTGAATTAAAAGAATAAATTCTTTTAATTGAATCATGGTGATTTACATGGAAGAAGGAACTCCTGCTGAAGTCATTAAAGTTTTAAAAAGAACTGGTATGACTGGTGAGGTAATGCAAATTAAATGCAGAATCCTCGATGGTAGAGATAAAGGAAGAATTTTAACAAGAAACATTATGGGACCTGTAAGAGAAGGCGACATTTTAATGTTACTTGATACTATTAGAGAAGCTAAGGAAATTAGAACTCCTTAAGAAGGTGTAAGAACATGAGAATCTGTTCATTCTGTAATAAAGAAATTGAAGAAGGTACAGGTAAAATGTACGTCAAAAGAGATGGCTCAATTTATTTCTTTTGTAGCAGTAAATGTGAAAAAAATATGATTAAGCTTGGAAGAGTTCCAAGAAAAGTTAAATGGGTTAAAGAATGATTCAAAAAAGTTTTGTAATGATGAAACCCGACGCTGTTCAAAGACGTCTTATGGGTGAAATTTTGTCTCGTTTTGAGCAAAAAGGTCTCAAAATTGTTGCTTGTAAATTAATTCAAATTGATGAAGAGTTAGCAAAAACTCATTATGGAGAACATGCTGAAAAACCATTTTTCCCAAGTTTAGTTGAATACATTACTTCTTCACCGTCATTAGCTATGGTAATTGAAGGAGAAGAAGCTATTACTACTATTAGGAAATTAGTTGGCGCAACCAATCCTTTAGAAGCAGACCTTGGAACTATTAGAGGAGACTTTGCTATGGATACAGGCAGAAACATTATCCATGCATCTGATGCTCCTGAATCTGCTGAAAGAGAAATTGGCCTTTTCTTTAATGAAAATGAAATTTGCGATTATCAAATTGTTGATAACGATTTAATTTATGAATAAATTTAGATTTTAGAAAATTTATTATCAAAGACGATATTATGAAAATCAGATCCCCGATTGTATCAGTTTTAGGACATGTAGACCATGGTAAAACTACATTGTTAGATTATATTAGAGGAAGTACCATTGCAGATAAAGAGGCAGGAGGTATTACTCAACATATTGGTGCTACTGAGATTCCAAATGATACTATTGAAGAAATCTGTGGAAATTTTATATCAAAACTAACTATCAAAGATTTAATACCAGGTTTATTCTTTATTGATACTCCAGGACATGCTGCATTTACCAGTTTGAGAAAACGTGGGGGTGCATTAGCTGATTTAGCAGTTTTAATTGTTGATATTAATGATGGGTTCAAACCGCAAACTTTCGAAGCATTGAATATTCTTAAGATGTACAGGACTCCATTTATTGTTGTAGCTAATAAAATAGATAGAATTTTTGGTTGGGAAACACATGAGCATTCTTCTTTTAAAGAATCTTACAGTAATCAGGCTCAAAGTGTCAAACAGGAGTTGGACATAAAAGTCTATGAGCTTGTTGGTGAGCTTCACAAAGAAGGTTTCCAATCCGAAAGATTTGATAGAGTTAGTAATTTTGCTTCACAGATTAGTATTATTCCTATTAGTGCTAAATCCGGTGAAGGCATTATAGAAGTACTGGCAATGTTACTTGGATTGGCTCAAGAGTATTTAACAGAACAGCTGGAAATCAATGAAAATGCTCCTGCTAAGGGCACTATACTGGAAGTTAAAGAAGAAGTAGGATTAGGCCTCACTATTGATAGTATTATTTATGACGGTGTTTTACGAACTAATGACGAAATCGCTTTTATCAATTCTTCAAATGAAGTTTCAACAAGTAAAGTCAGGTCTATTTTAAGACCCCTTCCACTTGAAGAAATGAGAGACTCTAAAAAGAAATTCAGAAAATTTGATGAAGTTGTTGCAGCTGCAGGTATTAAGATAGCTGCTCCTAATTTGGAAGATGTTGTTTCCGGCTCACCGCTTAGAGTATTAAGCGATGATGAAAATGTTGAAGAGGAACTCTTAAAGGAAATTGAAGATATTACTATCAATACCGATGATGAAGGTATTTTAGTTAAAGCAGACACATTAGGTTCTCTTGAAGCTGTAGTTAAACTTCTAAAAGAATTGAATATTCCTATTCGCGAAGCGGATATTGGTGATGTAAGCCGTAGGGACATTATTAACTCCAATATTGCAATAAATGAAAATGATGCACATGGAGCTATAATCGCTTTTAATGTAGATGTTCATCCGAATTCCGTTGATGATTTAAATAATTCCGATATTAAACTTTTCAAAGGTGACGTTATATATCAAATCATCGAAGATTATCAGGAGTGGACTGATGAACTTGAAAGAGCTAAGAAGAAAGCATTTTATGATGCTATTGTCAAACCTGCGAAGTTCGTTGCATTGCCTAAGTTAGTTTTTCGTCAAAGTAAACCTGCTATTATTGGAATCGAGTCAATTAGCGGCACAATTAAACAAGGTCAAACATTAATTAATAAAAATGGCGAATATGTTGGTGTGATTACCAGTATGGAAGACAAAGGTGAAACATTACCATCTATCTCAAGAGGTCAAAGGGTGGCTATGGCTATTAAAGACGCTTTTGTTGGAAAACATTTCGAAGAAGGGGACGAACTGTTCGTTGATGTTTCTGAAAAACATTATAAATTCATTGAAAGAGAATTCAAAGACAAATTAACTGAAGATGAATTTGAAACTCTTTATGAATTGGTAGAAATCAAACGTAAAAAAGATCCTGATTGGGGAAAATTTGGTCTTTTCGAATAATAAATTTACATTATATAAAAATAATTAAGGAGGAATACCATGGCATTCAAAGTTGTTGTATCTCAAAATGCTGAAACTCATCAAATTGAAGTTGATGAAACAAAAGTTTTCAATGGTTTAGTCATTGGCGATGAATTTGATGGTGGAATCGTTGGTTTGGATGGCTATACCTTAAAAATTACTGGTGGTAGTGATAAAAACGGTTTTGCTATGAAAAAAGATGTTTCAGGTACTAGAAGAATCAAAAGTTTATTAACTGGTGGTATCGGTTATCATCCTAAAGCTGATGGTGTTAAAAGAAGAAAAACTGTTAGAGGAAACACTATTGCTGAAGATATTGTACAAATCAACACTGTAGTTACTCAAGCTGGAAGTAAATCAATAGCTGATATTCTTGGTGCTGGTGAAGAAGAGGAAGAATAGTTTTACTATTTTTCTTATTTTACTTTTAAGTCGAATTAAAATTATTAAAAAGGTGGTTATCTGTGAACATACAGTCAGATGTTAACATTGGTTTAGTTGGTCACGTAGATCATGGTAAGACCACTCTTACTAAAGCATTATCAGGAATATGGACTGATACTCACAGTGAAGAAACAAAAAGAGGTATTTCCATTCGTTTAGGTTATGCTGATATCGAATTTAGGAAATGTCCTAACTGTGGCGAACCTGAATGTTACACTACTTCTGATAAATGTGAAATCTGTGGAAGTGAAACTGAATTAATTAGAAAAGTATCATTTGTTGATGCTCCAGGTCACGAGACTCTTATGGCAACTATGTTATCTGGTGCCGCAATTATGGATGGTGCAGTTTTGGTTATTGCTGCAAATGAAACTTGCCCACAGCCACAAACTAAAGAGCATCTAATGGCACTTGACGTTATTGGTGTTAAAGATGTTATCGTAGTTCAAAATAAAATCGATATTGTTTCAAAAGAAAGAGCTATTGAAAGTTATAACGAAATTAAGGATTTTGTTAAAGGCACTTGTGCTGAAGATGCTTTGATAATACCTGTTTCTGCTCAACAAGGAGCTAATGTTGATATACTAATTGAAACAATGCTTAAACAAATCCAACCTCCGGAAAGGAATGTTGATGACACTGCATTAATGCATGTGGCAAGGTCTTTTGATATTAATAAGCCAGGTTCAGGTGCTAAAAAAATCAAAGGAGGAGTCATCGGAGGTACTTTGATTCAAGGTAAATTTAAACTTGGAGACACTATTGAAATTAGACCTGGCCCTACTAATGATGGTAAAAGAATTACTCTAACCTCAGAAATTATCGGCCTTGAAGCTAATGGTCAGCAAGTTGAAGAAATTGGTCCTGGTGGCCTTATAGCTATTGCGACTAAATTGGATCCGTCATTAACTAAATCAGATTCATTGTCAGGTACTGTCGCCGGTGAGGAAGGTACTTTGCCTGAAATATTGGACAGTTTCAAAATGGATGTTAATTTACTTGATCGTGTTGTTGGTACTAAAGAGGAACGTGAAGTTGCTCCAATTAAAATTAAAGAGCCTTTGATGATTAATTGCGGAACTACAACTACAATCGGTGTTGTCACATCTACCAAGAAAAAAGACGTTGAAGTTGTTCTTAAGTTACCGGTATGTGCAAGCTCTGGTGATAGAGTGGCTTTAAGCCGTAGGGTTGGAGCTCGTTGGAGATTGATTGGTTACGGTATTATTAAGTAGAGGGAAAGTAATGGATTCTAAAGAAGTTGTAATAGATGCCAATTTTTTTATGGTTCCTTTTCAGTTCAATGTTGATGTTATCAGTGAACTTGAAAATTTATTACCTTCTTATAAATTAACAACTCCAAGCTTTGTTATCAATGAATTGAAGGGTTTGAAAAGAAATAAAAATAGAAATATAAGGTTAAATGCTAATATGGCCTTGAAATTAGCTAATTCTTCAAAAGTTGAAATAAAGGATATTTCATTACTTGAAAATGAAACTGTGGATGATGGATTGCTTAGAGTTTCAGAAGTTTTAGCTACGAATGATATTGAATTAAAAAATCGTGCAAAAAAGAAAGGTATAACCGTTGCATATTTAAGACAAAAAAAATATATTGCTGTTGAAGGTAAAATATAATATTAATTAAACTTATTAATGAAATGAGGGATTATTTTGTATTATAGAACAAAGATTAGGGATACTGTAAGAATACCACCTTACAGATTTGAATATCCTCTTGAACAAGTTGCTATTCAAACTTTAAACGAAACTTATGGTGGTCGTTTAGATAAGAAATTAGGATTGCTCATTTGTGTTAATCATATTGTTGAAATCGGCGAAGGTAAACTCATTATTGGTGATGGTGCCACCTACCATGATGTTGTTTTCGAAGCAATTTTCTTTAAACCAGAACAATTTGAAGTAGTTGATGGTGAAGTAATTGAAATTGTTGATTTTGGAGCATTTGTGAGAATTGGACCTATGGATGGTTTAATACACGTTTCCCAGGTAACTGATGATTACATTACTTATGATGCTAAAAGAGGCGCTTTAATCGCAAGAGAATCTAATAAGGTTTTAGAAGAAGGAGATTTAGTTAGAGCTAGAGTCGTCAGTCTTTCTATTAAAGATGAATCTAGCAATAATAATGAAAATAGCAGGAATTCTAAAATCGGTCTTACAATGAGACAAAATAATTTAGGCAGATTCGAATGGATTGAAGAAGCTAAACAAAAAAGTAAGAAGGGTAAAACATGAAGGCTTGTACTGCTTGTAAAATGATTTCAAATAATGATCATTGTCCTAACTGTGGAAATCCGACTTCTGATAATTGGAGCGGTCTTTTAATTATAACTGATCCTGAAGAATCAAAAGTTGCTCGCGAATTAAATATTACTGTTCCGGGCGAATACTGTTTAAGAGTTAGATAGAGGTTTTATTGTGTTACGCTTAGATACAGAAAACGAAGATATAATGTTTGAACTTAAAAGACCTTTAGGCAAATTATATCCTAACTTTGAAGATGCTATTGAAGAAATCAGATCTTCTAAGTTTTTAATTTCTGTTGGTGATGCAACATTCAATAATCTTACTAAATATGAATTATATCCGAATATTGGTATAATTGATAATTTAATTCAAAGAAAAAATCATACTCATGATGTTATACGTGCAGATCACATTTTAAAGGCCGATAATCCGGCAGGAACTATTACTGATGATCTATGGGAAACCATAGGCAAAGCTCTTGAATTATCTAACCCTGGCGAGTGTTATGTAATTGATGTGGCGGGGGAAGAAGATCTTGCAGTTCTTCCTTGTATCATAATGGCAAATCCGGAAACTACCATTTTATATGGTCAACCTAATGAAGGTTTGGTGCTTTTAAAAGTTTCTGATTTAAAAAATAAAGCTCAAAAGCTTATTGATGGATTTATTGAAGAATAAATTAAATGAGGTATTATTATGGAAATTGAATTTATTGAAGAAAAGGAAAATAAATTATTTAATAGAAAAGAAGTTAAATTTTATGTTGATTATGACGGTGAAGCAACTCCTAAAATCTTAGATGTTAAATCTAAATTAGTTGCTTTATTAAACACCAAAAAAGAATTACTCGTTGTTGATAATGTACAACCTCACTACGGTGAACCTAAAGCTTTAGGTTATGCTAAAGTTTATGACACTGTAGATGATTTGGAATACATTGAAGCTAAACATGTATTAGCTAAAAATGAAGAACCTGAAGACGCTGCTGATGAAGAAGCAGAATCAGAAGAATAGGTGATTTTATGGTAAGAAAATCTAGTCTTTACACTGTAGATGGGAATAAAGTTGAGAGAAAAAATCCTATTTGTCCTCGTTGTGGTGAAGGTGTATTCATGGCTGACCACGGTGACAGGTTCGCTTGTGGTAAATGCGGATACACTGAAATGAAAAAATAAGATTTTTAACTTTTATTTTCTTTTTTTATTTATTTTTATTTTTTAATCATTTTTAGGAAGGGATTTTTGTGGATAATATTAGAAATGGTCGTTTTAAAACTGGAATGACTGATGAAGCTACTATTTATACTTCCTCTCTTGAAGCAGATAAGCTTCTTTTTGAAGCGGATATCAAAACTAATTTTGCACATACTTCAATGCTTAAACATGAAGGTATTGTTGATGAGGAAATTGCAGATAAAATTTTATGCGCTCTTGATTCTCTTAAAGAAGAGGGTTACGTTGCGTTAGTATTTGACCATTCTGTTGAAGATGTTCATATGGCTATTGAAAATTATGTTACTTCCAAAATTGGTCCTGAAGCAGGTTTTATGCATACTGCTAAATCACGTAACGATCAGGTGGCTTGTGATGTCAGATTGGTTTTAAGAGAAAAAATTTCTGAAATTCAGATAGGTATTTTGGAATTTATGGAAGGTCTTGTTGAAATGGCCGGTGAGCATTTGGAAGATGTCTTTATCGGTTTTACTCACCTGCAGCATGCTCAACCGATTACAGTTGCCCATCATTTAATGGCGCATGTGCAGGCACTTAAAAGGGATTATGAACGTTTAGGGGATACTTATAAACGTGTCAATTTAAACCCATTAGGCTCTGCTGCAATGGCAACTACCAGTTTTCCAATCAACAGGCAATTGACAACCGATTTATTAGGTTTCGACGCTTACTTGGAAAATTCAATGGATGGTGTTTCAGCAAGGGATTTTATTGCTGAGAGTGTTTTTGATTTGGTGTCCTTGTGCACTACCTTGTCCAAAATTTGTGAGGAATTGGTTTTATGGAGCACTTATGAATTCGGCGTTATTGAAATGGCTGATGAATACTCATCCACTTCTTCTATTATGCCTCAAAAGAAAAATCCTGATGTGGCCGAACTTGCAAGAGGCAAATGTGCAATTGTCAATGGCGAATTAGTCACTATTTTAACTATTCTTAAAGCTATTCCATACACATACAATAGGGATTTACAAGAAATCACTCCTCACTTATGGAATTCTATTAAGGTAACTCAGGATACATTATCTATTGTAACTAAAATGTTGTTGTCTGTTGAATTCAAAACAGACAGGTGTGCTGAGCTTGCAGGTAAGAATTTTGCTACTGCAACCGATTTGGCAGACATTATGGTTCGTGAAAAACAAATTCCGTTTAGAACTGCTCATAAAATTGTTGGAAGGATTGTTAATGAAGCAACAGAAAATAATATGGCTGAAGAGGACATAACTTCTAAATTTATTGACGATGTTGCAGTTGAATTGGGATTCGATAAATTAAATTTAGCTGATGATTTAATTCAGAGAGCTTTAAATCCTGCTGAAAATGTAAGAATTAGATCTGTTCCTGGCGGACCTGCGCCGGAAATGGTTGA
This sequence comes from Methanobrevibacter sp., assembly GCF_030539875.1. Lineage (NCBI taxonomy): Archaea > Methanobacteriati > Methanobacteriota > Methanobacteria > Methanobacteriales > Methanobacteriaceae > Methanobrevibacter > Methanobrevibacter sp. The sequence goes on along the minus strand of NZ_JAUNXI010000012.1, from coordinate 51,281 downwards.
AACTGCACGCCGTAATATTAAAGATTTTTTAAATGCGGAATTTGAAAAACATGGAATTTAATCATATTTCTGTTTATTGATGAATAAAGTAATTTATATTAAGAAGTCATTTCTTAATCATAATGCTTTATTTTATTCTTTTTCTTCTTTTTTGGACTTTTTGTAATTTTCCTGAATCTGTTCGGCCAAATCCTCATTGCCCTCAATGATGGGTCCTGTATAATCACAGTCATAGCAGATCCATTGAGACCAATTTTGCGGTATAATCCATTTTACTTTTCTAGATCCGCATCTAGGACAAATTTTGTGCATCATATAATTAAATGTTGTAGAAACTCCATATTAAATCTAATGCTTCACCCGGTTCAAGTGCACTTGAACGTGTTTCTCTAAGAATTCTCTGTATTGAGAATTTTTTCATATATGGAAACTTTCTGTGGACTTCATAGAGAAGCGGACAGCCAAATCCTTTAAAAGCGGACAAATTATAGTTTACTATTAGGGATTTTATCTCCTGCTTGCTGACGCATAAACTTGCTGGAAGATTCAGGCGATATAATGAGTCTTCCTGTAAATTGATGCACTGACTGCCGGTTGCAAGCATATCTCCAAAGATAATAATCGGAATTTCCTTTGACTTTGCATATTCCTTTACAATTTCTGATGTGTTTTTAGAACATCTTCCGCATGGATGGACATTGCCTGTAAATGATTCTTTTATGATTTCTGAATAGTCACTTTCAATATATTCATGGTCAATGTCTAATTTATCACATAGAACTTTAATATTTCTTTTAAACTGATTAGGCAGGATAATTGTTCCCGGATCAACAGTAACTGCAATCGGATTAAAACCAAGCTTTTTAGCCAAAATTAGTGAAAAGCTGCTGTCAACACCGCCTGACAGGGCAACTGCCGCTTCATGATTATCTGACTCTACAAATTCATTTTCATTTATATAATTTTCAAAGTTAAAACTGTAAATGTTGGATAATTTATCATCAATAGCTTTTTTCAAGTTTTCCAATCCGATTAAATCTGAATTGAGGCTGTTGACGGTTTTTTTTGATAGCTTTAGCTTATATTCTTTATTTAAAAAATCACCATATGATTCAACATGAATGCTTTCAAGACCTAATTTTTCCCTAAGCTTTCCAACAACCCATCCTCCTTTTCCAATAATGGCGGATTTATCTGGTCTGTCCTCTGTAATAATCCATAATTCATTGGTATTTTCATTAAAATAAATCTCTTCAATAAAGATATTGACTTTATCATGACCAATGTCATCTCTTATGGCGCTGATTTCATTTAAAATAAATTCTTCTGTATACATGGCTTTCACATTTTAAATATTAATTAGAATTATGTAGGTTAAACGTTAATTAATGTTTTTATATTAATTTTGCTGCTTGAATGGAAGATACTTGCTGGTTTTAGTAAACATTCTTATCCTGTTTGATATCCTGGTAATATTATAATGTTAAATAATAGGGGATATTTTGCATTTGATGAAAGTTGGGATTTAAAAAAAGCATCATGTTTTCGCCTTATCATTCTTTAATCCTGAAATTAGATAAAATACTTAATGGGAAATAAATATAATACTATTTTGAGGGAAAAATTAAATGAAATATAGAAAGTTAGGTAATACTGGTATTGAAGTATCTCAGATAGCATTTGGTGCTGAATATTTAGTTGAAAGACCTTATGAAGATACCCATAGCTTAATTAAAGCATGTGAAGAAAATGGAATTAATTTTGTTGACTGTTGGATGAGCGAACCGGATGTGCGTTCCCATTTAGGAAGGGCCATTAAACCTAATCGTGAAAATTGGGTAATTCAGGGCCATATCGGAGCAACCTGGCAAAATAACCAATATGTCAGAACACGTGAGATGGATAAGGTGGTTCCTGCTTTTGAAGACTTTATGAAAAGATTTCAAATCGACACGCTTGATTTTGGAATGATTCATTATGTTGATTTGGCCGATGATTATAACGGGATAATGAACGGTCCTTTTATGGATTATGTCCGCAGATTAAAAGAGGACGGAACAATAGATCACATAGGATTAAGTACCCACAACCCTGATATCGGGTTTTTGGCCGCTCAAAATCCTGAAATTGAATCATTAATGTTTTCAATCAACCCGGCATTTGACATGTTCGGTTCTATGGATGACATTGAGGAATACAGAAAAGAGGATGCTTTTGATGATGATGAATTGGCTTCCATCAATCCTAAAAGAGCTCAGTTATATGAATTGTGTGAAAAAACAGGAACTGCATTAACTGTAATGAAAGGATTTGCAGGTGGAAATTTGCTGGATGATAAAACTTCCCCGTTCGGTGTTGCATTAACTCCTGTCCAATGTATTCACTATGCATTAGAACAAAAAGGAGTTTCAAGCATTTTTGTTGGTGTAAATGATGTTTCTGAACTTAACGAATCATTAAAATACTGTGATGCGGCTGAAGAAGAAAAGGATTATGCTGATGTTTTAAAAAATGCTCCAAAGCATTCATTTAAAGGACAATGTACATATTGCGGCCATTGCAGTCCCTGTAATTCCGAAATCGATATTTCGATGGTAATCAAATTCTTTGACCTTGCAAAAAATCATGATAATGTTCCTGAAAGTGTTAAGGAACATTATAACAATTTGGAATATAATGCAACTGACTGTATTGCATGCGGGGACTGCGAAGAGCGATGTCCGTTTAATGTTCATATTGTAGATATAATGCTTGATGCACAGGATTTATTTGACTTGTAGGTGAGATATGCAATATTTAAATTTAGACAATGGAGTTTAAATGCTGATTTTAGGATTTGGCACATCTAAAATATATTTGCTGAGACAACAGGTGTGCCTGATGCAATTGGCAACTGGACTCAAGCTGTTCACTTTCAATATTTTTGATTTAGTTTGAAAACATTTTTAAAATAACACTAGTTCTGAATTACATTTAATGAACCAAAAGAATAAATGGTTGGGAATTTTCAATTAAAGCTATCGTGAGGCAATTATCAATGCATTAGTACATGGAAGTTATGAAATATTCTCAAGTTCCATTGAATTCATAGTCTGGGAAAACTCATATCCCTTGACAATTGAAGAGATTAATGACATTATTTCCCATAGAAATGTAATGATTATGATATTTTCTATAAAACCAATTACTTGGTGCGTATTGTTGGGGGATATATAGTCAATTGAAGTTCAATTCTCATCATCGGATTATTAAATGATGGATTCATTGATTTTTTATAGACTTTTTAATCTGCACAAAATGCTGCTCTGATGTCTTGTCTTTTACATCTTTTACTCGTCCTTATACTCTTGATTAATATATATTCATCTGTTTAAAACAGTTTATATTTTACTGTTTTTTTCATCAACAGAATTATATCCGTAAAATATGTTTTTTAAGATAGATTTTATAATATGAATGAATTGTTATCTAAATTCCTGATAACACTTATTTTATACGGTTTGTTTTTAAAAAATATCTTAACAGTGTTATCTTTGCTTTTTACAAAAATTATATAGGGTATTTTGTAATTTTGTAAGCTTTTAATAAATTCAATCATAATTGATAATTAGAAAGGTTTATATATACTAGTATGATATACCATAAAATATGTATGTTTAATCAATTAAACTTTACTAAATTAAGCTTTAAAAATTATTAGGTTTACTTTAAGAAACTAACATTAATTAAGGCTTAATTTTAATAATTTCAAGGGGGGTTCTATTCGAACTCAAAAATCTGTGAGATTGATATAATTCAGGGGAAAATGGTTCACTCCTTTTTTGAAATTATATAGTTTTTGCAAATTTTCTAGAAAAAAATTTGCATTTTAAAAATTCAAAAAAAGAGGTTAATCAATGAAGTTTAATAAGAAACTTTGTCTGTTAATGTTTGTCATGTTAATATGTTGCATTAGTGCAGCTAGTGCAACAGATGTTGACAACATTGTGGTACCTGATGATGCAGATATTATTGTAACGAATGATATAGCAGATTCAGTTGATGTTTTAGAAGAAGATGGCACTAGTGATAATATCATTGATGAACTGATTGATTCAGAAATCGGCGATAATAGTGATGATGTTGTTGCAGATGAAAAAATAAATGAAACAAGGGGAAGTCAGAATCAAGTAACTCCAACTACTATTTCAACATATTTTGATAGTAATGGATATATTAAAAGCTCTGCTCCTACAGGTTTACAATTTTCAGGTAACTTCAACAATGTTGGTTTTGCGAACTTTATAATTAACAGGAATGTAGTATTAAGTTTTGGAAATGCAAACTTTAACAATGTAGGATTTAAATTATTATATCCTGGATTAAGTATTGATGGTGCAACTTTCACAATGACTACAGGTGCTCCAAATGAAGCGGCTGTTTATGCAGGTGCTAATGGCATTACAATTAATAATGTAAACATTAATGTTAGTGCACCATCCAACAAAAACTGTTATGCAATAGATGTATTAAATGCAAATAATACTCGAATATCAAATTGTGCAATTACATATCAATGCGGATATGCAAATGAAAATAAATATAATTACGCAATCAAAGTAAAAAACAGTTCTAATGTAAAAGTTGATAGCAATAATATAACTGCAACTTTGCCTTTAAAAACTGTAGAGTACTCAAATACTGGTCTTGAAAGAGATTATGTGGCTGGTGTTGCAGTAGGAGATTCAAATTATTTCAATTTTACAAAAAATAAATTAGATGTAACTGGCAACCTTCGTTCTGGAAGTTATCCAACATTAGACGCATTAATCATTTGGCAATCACATAACTCATATGTCGGTCAAAATATCATAACCGAAAAAGATATTATAACTGCTTCAAATCAATACAGTTACATTTACGGAGTCGATGTTTATAGATCAAACAATGTCAACGTTCATAATAATACTATAAATATGAATGCAAATCAATCTGGCGGATATGTTGGAGGTAATGGAACTGGTGCAGCATACTGTGTGCAATTCACTGGCCCATACACCGGAGTAACAGTATCTAATAATGTTTTAACCACTCGAAATTATGGTCCGAATACTGCAATCTATTCCCAAAACTATGATGGTGAAACAAACATAACTGTAACTGGCAATACTATTTCTGTTACTGGTAAAGGTACTTCATCTAATTGGGATTTACTTACTGGTATGGAATTACAAGATGACTATGCATATGTATCAGGTAATACGATTAGTGTTAATAATGTGGGTAGTTATGGTAATAATTATAATGTGTATGGTATAAGTTACTGCCAATATAGTCCTAGAGACCATACTTATATTATTATTAATAATAATATTGAAGTTGAAAATGGTAAGTATACAATTTATATAATGAATGCTATTAACAGCTCTGTTTATGGCAATACACTATTTTCTACATATTCAGGTTATGTGTTTGAGGGTAATGAGACAGTTTATATTCAAGGAACTAATAATTATGTGGGTAGTAACCCTTAGTTCAATTTAGATGAGAATATTTCCAAAAATATTCTCTTTTTTTGATTTTTATGAATTTTAAAAACATATTTATTATAGGGTTGCTTTTAATTGTGCTGTTTTCTATTAGTTCTATTTCTGCAACTGAAGATATGAATTTCAACAGTACTTTAGAAAGCAACAATCAAAATATTATTAATGATATTTCAGAAATTAATTTGTCTTCTTTGAATTTAGATTCAAATGATGATGAAATTCTATCACAAGGTTCTGAATTTAATAATGGAACTCATGTGATTTATGTTGGTCAAAATGAAGAAAATGGAGATGGATCTCCAGAAAATCCTTATAAAAATTTTTCTTTAGCATGTGATGGAGTCAATGATGAAAAAGCAAATGTCACTATAAATGTTTATGAAGGAACATATTATTTAGGTTCAATTTTGAAATTTAACTGTAGTAATATTCATATTCAAGGAATCAACAGTAATGTAATAATTAAAAATCAATATAATATTAAAGGAACTAGTACAGTCGATGGGTCAAAACAATCGTTTGGTTTAACATCTCTTAATGGAACTTTTTCAATGTCAAATATTATTGTTGATGGATCAGGTTGGACCCAATCTAATTTAATTACACCAAATCCTAAAAGAACAACTTATTTCTTCATTTTTTACAATGGTTTAAGCAGTAATGATGTTATATTTAATAATTGTACTTTTTTGCAATATTATTCTATGTTGCCTCAAAATACACTAAATAATAATGTTGTACATAATAATAAATTTTCATTTAATCGTTGTAAATTTGAAGGGAATATAGAAAAAACTGGGTATTTTGGAGTATGCAAAAATAATGTTAGTTTTGAGTATTGTATATTTAATCTAACTAATATTCTTGGTTTGGATTTGGGTTCCTCTTCTAAAAATTATACTATGAATAATTGTTGGTTTAGTCAGAATTTATTACCAAGTTATCTTTTTTATCATGAAGCAGGTAATATTGGTGAATACATTGGAATGAATATAAATAAATATGCAATATTTTCAATTTCTGAAGAAAAAATAGGTGATAAAACTTATGAAATTATTGGAAAATTATTGTGGAATGATACTTCATCTGATGGAATTGGAAACTTAGGGAACATGGCCGTATTATTAATGTCAGATACTGGTGACTTAAATCAAACAACAGCTATTTTAGAAAATGGTACTTTTAAAGTATTGTATACTAGTAATTCAGCAAGTCATAAAATTACTGCAACATTAGATAATGCTGTTGAATCAATTGAATTCCAAAGTATAAATATATCTTTAGACTCTCCTAGCATTACTTATGGAGATAAACAAAATATTACTGTAACCTTGCCAAGCGAATACAATGGTGTTATTTATGTTACAGTTAATAACAAAACTTATAAGAAAGATATTGAGTTTACAAGTGTAGTCACAATCGATATTTCTGATGTTTTGCCTGCTGGAACTTATGATGTAAATGTAACATTTGTTGATAAGATTGACAATGAAAATTGCACCATTTATGGTTTTAATACAACCACAATCACAGTTTCAAAAGTTTCAAATTATGAATTTGATGCAACAGTCACAGACTCTATTTATCTTGGAGATAATGCAACTGTAACTCTAAACTTACCTAATGATGCTAATGGCACTGTATCCATAAAAATAGGGGAAAATGAAGCCATAACATTCAATGTTAATGATGTGATTAACATAAATAATTTTGTAGCTGGAGCCAATGTGGTCAACATTACCTATAACGGCAATGAAAAATATGATTCAAAAAGCATTGTAAAAAATGTTGTTGCATCTGCAAAAACAACAATTACAACTACTAATGTAACCACCATATATAATGTTGCTAAATATTTAGTTGTTACTTTAACTGCTAATGGTGAAGTTTTAGCTAATAAAACAATTAATGTTGTTGTAGGCACTATCAATGAAAATTTAACCACTAATGCTAGTGGTCAAGTTAGTATTGATGTTTCTACTTTAGCTCCTAATACTTATGTTGCTAATATTGCTTTTGCTGGTGATGATGCCTATGTCAAATCCAATGCAACTGCAAAGGTAATTATAAATAAGATTGCATCTTCATTAACTTCACCAAAAGTAAGCACTATATACAATGTAGCTAAAAAATTAGTAATTACTTTAAAAGATGTTAATGGTAATATTTTAGCAAATAAAAAAGTATCCGTTAAAGTCGGATCAATTTCAAAAACTTTAACTACAAATACTAAAGGTCAAGTTGCAGTTGACATATCAAAGTTAACTCCAAAAACTTACACAGCAAAATTCACATTTGCAAAAGACACAATTTACGCAGACTCATCAAACACCGCAAAAGTCAGTGTAAGTAAAGCAACACCAAAAATAATTGCTAAAGAAACTACATTTAAAGCAAAAACAAAAACCAAAAAATACACAATAACCTTGAAAGATAATAAAGGAAAAGTAATTAAAAAAGCAAAAGTTACTTTAAAAGTTAAAGGAAAAACCTACAAGGCAACCACAAATTCCAAAGGTAAAGCAACCTTTAAAATAACCAAATTATCTAAAAAAGGTAAACATACTTCAACAATCAAATTTGCAGGAAACAATCTATACAAAGCAGTAACCAAAAAAGGAATAAAATTAACAGTTAAAAAATAGAGGATTAAGCTTCTCTATTTTTATTTTATTTTTTTTTTATAATTAAAAAAATTCATGTTTATAAGTATTGTGGTATGCTTAAAATCAAATGGAGGAATTGAGAATTATGTATTTTAAAAGAATTTTCTGTTTAATTATATTAGTTTCAATACTAATTTCAATGAACATGGTTTCTGCATCAGATTTGAATGATACAACGACAGAGATTATAACACAATTTTGCGGAGTAAATGAACAGGGATGTGATAATTTAGAAATCACACAAAATAATCAAATAGTTTCACAAGATAGGGATTCTCACATAATCTATGTAGGTCAAAATAAAACGAATGATGGGGGAAATGGAACACATGATAATCCATTTGGATCATTTCAAATTGCATGTAATAATTTAAAAGGGGAAGAAAACGTCGAAATAAATGTTTATAACGGGACATATTACTTAAATTCAGATTTAAAATTTAACACAAGCAATCTATTAATAAACGGAATGGGAAAAGTTTTAATCAAAAACTTAGAAAATAAAGATGGGTGCCATGCTTCTTTTGGATTAATTTCTTCTAATGGAAATTTCACTTTTTCAAATCTTATCTTTGACGGATCAAATTGCACTTCAATTTCTTCAGTTTCTGGAAGTAAACCTACTTTTAATGTTTTTAAAGGAATGGCAAATTTAGGAACACTTTATAATTGCACATTCAGAGGTTTCAATGATACAATGATGTTTTCTAATCAGTTTGATAAGAAATTTATACGTTGTAATTTTATAGACACATATTATATTTCACTTAATCGTTGGTATGATGGATTAATGATTGATTTTGAATATTGTATTATTCCAAATAGTTTATTTATTGGAATTCCATCAAAGGGTAGTCTTAATCTCACTTATAATAAAGTGTGGTTAGGTTCTAATAGAATTGATGAATATTTATATTATAATGCACTTGATTTAAGTGGTTTGTCTATTCAAGCTAAAGCAAACTTAATTAAATATGCAGTTTTTTCTGCACATGAACATTATTTGGGAAATGATACTTATGAAATCATAGGTAAATTAACCTGGAATGACAGCACATCTGATGGAATTGAATTGTTAAATCCGATGGATGTAAAAATTTCATCAAGAACAGGAGAAATACAAAAAACCACAATTCTAAAAAATGGCGCATTTAATTTAGTTTATAAAAGTAATTCTAAAGATAATTCTATTGAAATTGAATTAGATTCACAGGAAATTATATTGGAATTTAAAAATGGAGTAAATGTAGTTGCAAATCAAATATATGTTGGTGATGAACAGACAATTACTGTAATATTGCCACAATCTATCAATGGAATTGTCAATATTACAGTTAATAATAAAACTTATGAAGCCCAGTCAAATGATTTATCCGTATTTAATTTCACAATTCCTGATGAATTACTTGCAGGGAATTATCAAGTTGATGTAAGCATTATTGACACAGAAAATCATGTATATGGTTTTGATTCAACTAATTGGACAATATCAAAAATTAACAAAGACATGATGGTTGTTACTCCTGCTAAGAGTTACATTACAGATACATCTTTAAATATAACAGTTTTGCTGGAAAAAGATGCTTCAGGAAATATCACAGTTCTTTCTGGAAACAAAAATATTACAAAAGAATGTTATGGTCAAAATATTGAAATAGATGTTCTCTCATTGATAAATTCTGGTGAAAATGATATTACTGTAATCTATTCAGGTAATAAAAAGTATTTAAGTCAAACTAAATACATTAAAATATTTGTAAACAAAATTTATCCAAATATAAACATCACAAAACCATTAAAACCTACTATTGGAGATGAAATCAATATCACTGTTTCACTTCCTTTAAATGCTTCAGGAAGGATAATAGTTGCCGCTGGGGATAAAAATTTATCAATTAATAATGTTTCTGGTGAAAATATTATAGCTGTTTCTGTTTTGTTAAATACTGGTTTTAACTCAATATCTCTAAGATATTCGGGGGATGATTTTTGGGATAGTCAAATAAAAAAGGAAACAATATATGTTGATAAACAAATGCCAATAATGGCCGTTAATTCAAATCAAAGTGTTGTTAAAATTGGAGAAAATATAACTATAGAAATAAGTTTGCCTGAAGATGCATCAGGTAATTTATCTATTAATGAAAATTACTTAATAAATATTGCTGGGGAATGCACAATCATTAATATTTCATCTTCAGTTGCTGGAATTAATTATGTAAATGTAACTTATAATGGAAATGATAAGTATCATTCCCATTCACAACTAATTAATGTCACAGTTGAAAAATGGGATATTTCATCTAATGAAATAAACATTCTGGTAGTTAATCATACAAATCCTAATTTTGAAATTCATTTACCTAATGATGTTTATGGCAATGTAACCCTTATAATTAATGGTAAAGAATATATTGAATCATTAGTTAATGGTAGTGCGAGTTTTAAAATCTATGATTTGATGCCTGGAGAATATAATGCTATTGTTGCTTATCAAGGTAATGGAAAATACAATCAATTTAGCATCAACGCTAAGTTTTCTGTCCCTAAACCTGTTTTAAAGGCAAATAACATTAACATGCTTTATACAAGCGGTTTAAAATATAAAGTTCATGTTACTGCTGGTGGCACTCCTGTTATTGGTAAAAAAATTACTTTAATTATCAACGGTAAAAAAACAACTGCAATAACAGATAATAAAGGTTATGCTAGTGTTAAAATAAATTTACCTCCAAAATCTACAAAATATTCTGTTGTGGCCCAATATCAAGGAGTCAAAATAACTAGTAAAGTCAAGGTAAATAGTATACTTCAAGCTAAAAATTTGAATGTTAAAAAATCAGCGAAAACACTCAAAATTAAAGTTTCTTTGAAAAAAATAAACAAAAAATATCTTAAAGGTAAAAAAATAACTTTAAAATTCAAGGGTAAAAAATACACGGTTAAAACTAATAAAAATGGTATTGCTATATTTAAAATTAATAAGAATACTATTAAAAAGCTTAAAGTAGGTAAAAAGTATAACTATCAAGTTAATTACTTAAAAGATAGTTTAAATATGGAGATAAAAGTTAAAAAGTAGGGGGTTTTCCAATCATGAATTCTAAATTTTTCATTTTGATATTATTGTTGTTACTTGTTGGAATTAATTGTGTATCGGCTAGTGAAGTTGATGATGCAAATACTGCAGTATCACAGGAAGTATCTGTTAATACTCAAAATGAATTAGCTTCGGTTAATTTAGATGATTTTCAAGAAGATGTGGATAATCAAAGTCCTGTTCTTAAATCAAGTAATTCTCAGGAATATTTGAAAGATGGGGGCTCTGATGTAATTGTTGTAAATAATTGGGATGAATTGCAGTATTATTGTTCACTTAAGGATGATGATTATACTTTAAAATTGAAAGAGAATACCAGTTTCTATCCAACTGATCCTGATGATTCAAATTATCAAATAAAAGTTTATAATAAAGTAAAAATTATTGGAAGTGAAGGTTCTTATATAGGTTATAATTCTTCTAATGCTCCGTCAATTAAGTATGCTGCGATAGTCGTACCGGATAATTATAAATCTGGTATCAGTATGGAAAATGTAGAGTTTAAATGGATATCTGTTGATTATGGTCCAGATGGGGTATTTCTTCGCATGGGAGGTAAAAGAACCAATACTTTTAAAAATTGTCAATTTAGTTATGTGAAAACTTCTAAAGGTCATTCATCTATTTTATATCTTAAAAAGGGAACTGCTTCATTAGATAATTGTTCTTTTATTAATTGTACCACTGATTTTGGTGCTGTAAGTATTTATGACCCAAATAGTGTTAAAACTACAGACATGGTTATTCGAAATTGTTATTTTGAAGGCAATTATGCTAAAACGGAACCTGGTTGTATTAATAATTGTGGTAAATTAACTGTTTATAACACTACTTTTGTTAAAAACAGGTCTTTCTGGTGGGCTGGAGCAATACATACTCATAGTAATGGCAATACTACAATTTATGATTCAAATTTCACAGATAATGTAGCAGGATGGAATGGTGGAGCATTATACACCTATAGTTACTTACAAATTTATAATTCTGTTTTCAGGGGTAATAATTGTACTACAAATAGTGGTGGAGGCGCAATAGGTGCATGTGCGTACTTATCCAAACCGCATATTTATATTGAAAACTGTTTATTTGAAAAAAATGAGAATTTATGCTGGGCATTGGATGAATTGTCTACTGAAGGTACTGGTGCAGGAGGTGCAATTGCATTTATGGATGAAGGTTCTATTGTTGTATTAAATTCTACATTTATTGCTAATTCTGCAGCTCATGGTACTGCAATATCAGCTAATGCTGCTGGGGAATATGGTTCTCCAGATGTAATTATTAAAAATAATATTTTCATTAATCACACTCGAGTGGGTGATGTTTTATATGTTAATCTAGAAGGGTCTTCAGCTATTATTGAGGATAATTATTTTTATGGTAATTCTATTGAATTTTCTAGTTTAAATCTTAGAAAAATTAAAGAAGGTAAAAATCAGGCCACCTTACAAGTCACTGTTAGTTTAACTAATCCCCAATATTATGATTTGGATATTTTAAATAAAACGTTATTTGAGGTTTATGTAAATGGGGAATATGTTAAAACTGTTGATAGTAATATTTTTGATGTTGATTTTGATGGTTTTACCATGTGTGATGTTTATGTTATTCCGACTATTTCTAATCAAAAATCTAATGTGGAAACTGTTGCTTCTACAGGTAGTTACATCTATGTTTCTAAAAGCATAGGTAATGATGACAACAACGGTAGTTTAAGAGAGTTTCCTGTAAATACTCTTAAAAGAGCTTTTGAACTTTTAAATAATAATTCTAATATTGTAATACTGGATGGTGTTTATGATGAAGAAAATTTCCAAATCACTCATGATTTAACAATTTTTGGAAGTAGTGATGTAATATTAATTAATAATACTTCATTCCTTGTCAATGCTAACAATTTTGCTTTAAAAAATATTAATATTTGTAATCTGACTGGGGAGTATTTTGTTAAACAATCTAAAGGCAATTTAAGCATTAGCAATTGTATTTTCAATAATTGTAATGTTTCTGCTATTATTGATGCGGACAATGTAAATATTGTAAAATCAATTTTCACTAATAATAATGTTGTTGTTTACAATAATGGATTTGCCAGTATTGAAAATTCTATTTTATTAAATAATAGTAAAGTTATTGATAATAATGTAGATAATATTGATTTGAATTATAATTGGTGGGGTAATACTTTAAACAACATTTCTAAACCAACCAATTTAAATATTAATAATTGGTTGTACTTAAATGCAAGTAGTGATGTTAATGTATTGGAATTAGGGAAATCTAGCAATATCCAATTTAATTGTTATCTTGTTGAAGATAACTCCATCAGCAAATATGATTATTTGGTTAAGTTTAATTTAGAAATTAGTGCTTTGAATGGTACGGTTAATAAGAATTTGGTGAATTATAATTCTAATGTTATTTATACTCAAACCGATAGTGGCAGAGGTGTTTTAACTGCAAGATATAATGACATATCCTTTGATTTGTATTTTGATTTCGCCAAAGTCAGTCCAGACTTAGTTATTAAAGCTTCAGATATTATGTGTGGTCAAAGTTTAGAAGTTTTAATTCTTGCTCCTAGTGACATTGCCGAAAGTAGTGGTACTTATAAAGTTAGTGTTGGTGGAAAATCATTAACTAAATTAACCCAATATAACTCATTTAAATTTGATGGGTTAAGTGCGGGGGATTATGAAATTACGGTTGTATTTTCAGGAAATAAAAAATATGCAAATAAAACACTAACATCTAAAGTTAGTGTAAACAAATATGCTACAACAACTAAAATTACAACTGACCCTATTGTTGTTGGAGATGATTTAAAAATTACTATTACAACTTCTCAAAATACAGCAGGCAATATCACATTAACTGTTAATAACATAACAGAAACTTTAATTTTAGATAATGCTCAGGCTACCTACACTATCAATAATATTACTCGCGGAGATTATTACATAAAAGCAGTTTATAATGGTAATGAACAGTATGCTGTTAGTCAAGATTCGATTTTACTTGAAGTAGATAACTTAGAACCAAATATTAGTGTTTCAATTGATAATAGTAGTTATGGGGAAGCAAGTATTGTTAATGTTACATTAAACAGTGATGCTAGCGGTTTTGTAACTGCAACTGTTGGAGACATTACCAATTCCTCTAAAGTTGAGAATGGTCATGCTATGATTTCAATTTATGGGGTTGATGTTGGAGATAATCATAAGGTATCAGTATTCTATACTGGAGATGACAATTATTATAATAAAACCACAACAGCTAATATGAATGTTTCTCGTGGTGATTTATCATTTACTATGAACTCTCAAGACATTTATATTGGGCATGATGCAGTTATTACTATTAATGTTCCCGCTAGAACTAAAGGTAATTTCACTATTGATGGGAATGTTTTAGTTATTCCAATGTCTGGTGAGGTAACCTACACTCTTAAAAATCTAAATATTGGCAATTATACAATCTCGGCTATTTTCAATGGTGATAATTATAATACTGTATGCAATAGCACTTCATTTGAGGTAAAAGAATTTGATTTGCCTCAGTGGGTTAGTGATGGAGCAAATAGTCAAAACACTCAAAAATCTGAAGATATTAGTATCTGCGATGGTGGTGTTTCATGGGTAGCTAAACTCAACAGCACTGTTGTTTCTAATATTGTAATTGACAGCAAAGGCAACATTTATGTTGCAACAGCAGATGGGATATATTCATATGATAATGAAGGTAATCTGAGATGGATTTATGCATCCCATGGCAGTATGGGTAATTTCACAGGTCTTGCAATTGGACGTGATGTAATTATCTCACCAAGAGCCGGAGACACAGTATACTTTGTCAACCAAAGCAATGGTGAAAAATATGGTTATTCAAATATCTATCAGGCATCAAGCCTATTTGCACCGATAATAGATTCAAATGCCAATATCTACTCAGTAAGCGAATACCAGTATGAAAGCTCAAGCTATAATCTTGTCATCACTCCTTACAGCTTATGGAAAAATGGAGGTGATCCGGTTTTAGTCAGCTTAGGCAATTTCAAACCAGCTGCTTCTCCTAGTGTCAATGATGACATGTATGTGGTCATTGGCGTGAACAGTATTATGGTTATAGATGCACACAATAAGAGGCCTATTTTTATTAAAAGTGGTGATTTTAAGAATGTCCGCCCTGTAATCGGCGAAGGCAATATCATCTATGCTATTTTGGATGATTCGATAATTGCTTACACAAAGGACGGTGCTCACGTATGGGATACAATAATCACTGGTGGTGCAGGGAATAAATTGCTAATCGATGATGAAATAGGAGTATATGCCACCAACAGCAAAGGCAATCTATTCAGATATGATATTTTCACAGGTGAGGAAACCTTAATCAGTGATTTGAACATTACTTCAGGCATCCTGATTGATGGCAATCACAATTTATACTTCGCTTCGAACGAGATGTTCTATGGTATCAGTCCGGAAGGCATTGTGTTGTGGAAATCCGATTTAGGATCTAAAATCACCGGAACTCCTGTCATGAATAAGGATGGAATCATTTATGTTACAAGCGAAGACAATAGGCTGTTTGCCTTAAGCGATGCTACTTTAACTGATCCTGATTTGGAAGTTTCTGTATCGGATATTGTTGAAGGTGAAGATGCATTAATAACCATCAAAATCAACAATCGGACCACTGGAAATGTATCATTCACTTTAAATGATATTGTTTATTCTTTTGAAATATCTAACGGTACAATTCTTAAGACAATTCCTAATTTAAGTGCTGGAACTTACATTGTCAATGTAACTTATCCTGGTGACTTGCGTTTCAACAGTACAAGTAAAAGTGCCACATTCACAGTTAAGGCAATCGCCTCTTTATCAACACAGGTGTCTGGTTCTGCAGTGACACTCCGATTACCTGGTGATGCTACTGGAACATTAACTATTAAAGTAAATGGCAAGACATACTCCAGAACCTTGGCTAATGGAAAGGCAGCTATCTCATTAGCTGACGGCACCTACAGTGCAGTTGTAACCTACTCAGGTGACAGCAAATACGTAGGTTTTACCAAAACCGTTAAGGTAACTGTCAAAAAGCCAGTTAAAATAGTTAAAAAGCCGTCAAAGATAACTGCCCAAAAGAAAACTTTTAAAGCAAAAGCAAAAACCAAAAAATACACCGTAACTCTAAAGTCAGGCAAGACCGCAATCAAGAAAGTCAAACTTACCATTAAAATCAAAAACAAAACCTACAAGGCAACCACTAACAGTAAAGGTAAGGCCACTTTCAAAATCAATAAGCTAAACAAAAAAGGACAATACACTGCAACAATCAAATTCGCCGGAAACAAGAGTTACAAGGCCGCAAGCAAAAAAGTTAAAATCGTTGTTAAATAAGGGGATTTTCTAAATCCCTAACTTCTTTTTTTATAAAAAAATAATTTATATATAATAAAATATAAATCATTATTTACTAAATTATATATTATATTTATTCAATTTTTTTTTAAATTATTAGGAGGTGATAGGTTTCAGAAGAAAATTAATCTTCGGATTGCTTTTAATGATTTTGGCAATGTCTTTTGTTCAGGCAGGTGAGGTCAATTTGACTGACAATTCAACGGAAGTTCTTAAAGCACCTGTTGTACCTGACACTCCCGATAAACCCGATTTGGTGGTAAACGATACGGTTTACATTACACCAAACAATATTGATGAGTATTTCAAGGACAATACTTTAACAGAGGATTATGATGGCAAGACTTTTGTCTTTGAGGGCAGCTTCAATAATATTGGCAAGTTATCCGTAAATGCCAAAAATGTCACAATAAAAGGTGAAAATGCAATCCTTAAAAACACTGTCTTCGACATCTCAAAGGACAACGTTTCATTGGCCAATCTCAAGTTTGATTTGGATTCTGATTTCAGTGATAATGATGGTGCTGCAATATTGTTCAACGGCAACAATTTGAATCTGGACAATCTTGACATCAACTACAATGTTCCTTTAAATACTGAGGCTTATGCAATCTGCGGAGTTGGCAACAGACCATCTTCAATGAATTTGCGATTGACAAATTCAAGAATAAACTTCGAAGGACACAACAACAATGCCAAAGTTTACAACTATGCAGTTAAAGTAATCAACTATGATGATTTTCTCATGGAGAACAATACTATTACAACTGCATTGCCTTTAAAGGATGTTAATCATGGTGTTCATGGTACAAGTCTAGACTCTGACTTTGTTCTTTCAGTAGGTTTTGAAAACTGCAATCGTTTAAAGTTCATTAACAATAAGATTATATCTGAAGTCAACTACCGTCCGGATTCATTATATCCTACTTTAGATGGTTTACTGATTAGTAAGTGTGACAATGCATTAATTGCAAACAATTCCATTCACATGAGTGATTTTGTCACATATCCAGGTCTTGATAATTATTTATATGGGATTGACATTTATAATTTGAATAATCTAACTGTGATGAATAATGACATTTCAATGGTAACTACTGGTGGAAGACTGGCTGCGGGAACTGCTTATCCGATACAGATTTCAGGGCCAATTACTAAAGTGAATATAACAAAAAACAACCTGTATTCATTTTCAAACGGTCCAAACATTGGAATATATTCTCAGAACTATCATGGCAGTACGGAGTTGTCAATAACATATAATCGCATTAATGTTACAGGTCTTGCAGGAACCCATGAATGGGCATTGGTGGCAGGCATCGAATCCCAGGATTCAAATGCAATAATTGAAAACAATATTATTGAAGTGCACAGTGTAGGTCCAGTTAATGTTGATGACAATATCTTTGGTGTAAGCTATCGTCAGTCTACAGATGGTGATCATAAGTATTCAATTAAAAACAATACTGTATTCAGTGACGGTTTTAAATCAGTGTATCTGTTGAATTCTGTAAATTCAACTGTTGCAGATAATTTGCTGGTATCATATAATGATAAGGCAAAAAACGGCTATGACGGTTTTGGATATGGTGACTTGTCAAATCATGACAACATCAATTTCGAAAACAACCAGGTCATAAGGGCTTTTGATTACTTTGCAAATCAAAACAATAAGATTGACAATGGTGGGGAGTATTCATATACTACTCCAGTCAACAATAATGGAATTTCCAATGTTATTGAGGGTTCATCCATTAATCCTATAAACAATAAGGATAAGCCGAACTATAATCCGCTGATTCCGGGAACATCTTCACACAATAGTGGGTTGTACACACCAGGAATCATCAACACATCGACAGACAATGGCCATAATGGGAATGGTAATGGTGTTAATGGTGAAGTATCT
Source organism: Methanobrevibacter sp. (assembly GCF_030539875.1). Taxonomy (NCBI): domain Archaea; kingdom Methanobacteriati; phylum Methanobacteriota; class Methanobacteria; order Methanobacteriales; family Methanobacteriaceae; genus Methanobrevibacter; species Methanobrevibacter sp. Next base: position 32,652 of record NZ_JAUNXI010000012.1, on the reverse strand, counting down.
AATGGAGGCAATTCTAATTCGTATAGCAATTCATCCAACCTGATAACGGTCACTACTTCATCTGATTATCTATCTAACAATACTGATGCAACCCCGTCAGATGCAGGGTTGGAATCATTAGTCGCCACATCAGAATCCGGTGGTGAATCTCCAAGTGTTTCCAAAAAAGCATATGAACTTGAAGATTTAACCAAGAGTGAGTTTATACCTTCAATATTTTATGTAATAGCTATATTGATATTATTCATTGTTGGTTATAGACGTAAAAATTCAAATTTCGATTAGTCAAAAATATTTTTGACTAATTGTTCTACTTTTTTTCAATATTTTTATATAATATCTTTAACAAAAATTAAAACATTGGCGATAAATTTCTGAGGTGTTAAAGATTTTAAGAAAAACAATACTGATATTCCTCTTACTTACATTGGTATTAAGCATTTCACATGTAAGTGCTGAAACGAATGATGCAATGGAATTAGAGGATATTAATCAGGATTCATCAATTTATGTTGATAATCAAGGAGGCAATGATTTAAATAATGGTGATATTCAAACACCAGTTAAGTCAATCAGTCAGGCAGTAGACAATGCAGAAAACAACACGGACATATATTTAAGCAGCGATACTTACAGAGGTGATAAAAACACAAGAATCACTATTGATAAATCACTAAATTTCATTGGAAACAATACAGTTATCGATGGGGAGTCTAAAAACTACTTGTTTACAATAACTGGCAATGTTAAAGTCACTTTTAAAAATATTAAGTTTATTAATGCTTACAAATCTCCTGAATCTTACAGTATAAATTATCCTGATTCTGTTTATGGTTCTTCACTGGAAATAAGAAATGCAATTGTCATGCTTGATAATTGTACTTTCCAGTCAAATGTTCTGGATTACAGTGCCAACAACAAGTACATTTATGGTGGTGCAATAAGCAACAACGGCACTTTAACAATTGTCAATTCCAAATTCATCTCAAATATCGCACATTCCACCTCTGGGCTATTTTCCCATGGCGGAAGCATCTACAACAATGGAAAACTGGTAATCAATCAGTCCCAATTTCTAAAATCAGACAGTGATGATTTTTCATACGGAGGTGTAATCTACAACAACAATGATTTGATAATGGATAACACATTAATTACTAACTCCCGCTCTGCACAGGAGTCAAGGGGAGGGGTGATTTATAATGTTGGCAAATTCAAATTAACCAATTCAATAATTGAGAACAGTGTCGTTTCTAAGGCTAATTTCCAGTATGTCTATGGTGCAATTTATAATGCAGGAACATTAACTGCACATGGCAATATTTTTAGAAACAACACTGGAGTTTACTCAACACCGACCAGGGGTTCACCTACAATCTACAGTTCAGGCAAATTAAACTTGTCCTATAATCTCTTTTTGGGAAACGCTCCTTTTGAAGGAGTATCAAAGGATGTTTATATCAGCAGCGGAGATATGATTTCTCTTGACAATAACTGGTGGGGTTCAAATGAAAATCCATATGTTACAAATGCCGTTAATTTGGATGAAAAACTCAACAGTTGGCTGGTTTTAAACATAAGTCCAGATTATTCTTCTTTAAATATTGACCAATCTGCTACTATCACTGTCAAATGGACATCAAACAATCAGGGTGTCTTAAATATGGATTTTATTCCAAAAGTAGAAATCAACATCAACAGTGGCATTTACAATTTAACAGATCAGCTATTCTATACTTATAGTGATACTCAGGTGAAAGGATTATATAGGATACCTGTGATTTTAAATGATTTTACCAAAATCGTTGAAGTTGATGTGGGAAAAATAAAAACAAACATCATAGTTGATGTAAATAATAATCTAAGTTATATGGATGATTTAAACATTAATATCAATGTTAAGGGTGATGATAATTTAAATCCGGATGGAATGATTATACTCAGTATTGGCGATAATCAGTACAATATGTCGCTAGAAAATGGATGTGCAAATTATACAATATGCAATTTAAATCCTGGAAATTATGAGTTAAAAATATCATTTAATGGTACTGAAAATTATTTTAAATCATACCATACTTCAAAGGTCGCTGTCAATAAAAGAGACACCTACATGAATCTGGAAATTCCTGAGTTTTTCATTGATGAAAGTTTCTATGTTAATGTTCAGCTCCAGCCTGAAGGATCCAAATCAACAGCAGTATTATATGTTGACGGCATCAGAAAGAAAATGATTTATCTATATGACAATCAGGTAAATAAGATTTCATTGACAGGTTTTGGTGAGGGAGAGTACAATATTACAATAGCCTACATGGAAAACGCATTTTTCAAAGCATGCAATATCAGCGGCATTTTAAAAATCAAGAAATACACGCCGGTGTTTAATATCACAGCACCGGATATAATGCTTGGTGAGACACAGACCATTAAAATCACAGTTACACCAGATGATTTGAGAGGAGAGGCAATCTTAAATATCAACGGCAACAATTATCTGATATTTTTGAATGATACAACAACTTCCATTACTGTTTCTAATTTAAAAGATGGAAAATATAATTTAAAATTGATTTTTGACGGAAATGCCAAGTTTTCAAAAGCCATGTCCACAGCATCATTCAGTGTCCTGAAATATCCGACAACATTGGATGTTAAAGTAAACTATAATGAAACTACTTTTAAAGGCAGTATTCTTGTTAAAACCAGCAACGTGAACTGTACCGGTGAAGTACGTGTCATAATTAACTATAAAATATACAAATTGAATCTGACAAATGGACAGGCCAATTTCCAGGTAACTTATGATAAGGGAACCAATTACATTTACGTTTACTATGAGGGTGATGGCTACTGGGCAGAAGCGGATTGGAATACAACAATAGGCATTGCCGATGAGGCCATACTGATTGGTGGTGATGTGGTATCATATGAACACAATGACTTTAATTATTCAGTTAGATTGATTGAACCTAGCGGTGTGCCGCTGCCCTCAAGAATAGTAACAGTCAACTTCGAAAATAGATTATACAATGTTACAACAAATGATGACGGTTACGGATACTTTAAGCTAAATCTGGAAAAAGGCAACTACACAGTTAAGGCAAATTATAAAAATCAAACGGTAACTAATGTTGTCGAAGTTAAAAAAATCAGTTTTAACCTTACATCAACCAATGCCACTTACGCCAATCAAGTAACATTTACTGCAAGCTTTGATAAGGACGTAAATGGAAGAGTCAATTTTACAATTTCCAATGTTTTAAGTGAAATTGTTGATATTGTCAATGGAAAGGCTGTATTAATCGCTGAATATGTCAATGCCGGCACATATACTTTAAATGCCCATTATACTAATGATTACTTCAACTCTTCTAGTAAATCTTCACAATTCAATGTCAGGAAAGCAGATTCCCTATTTGATTTGGCTGTTAGTAATGTAATCTCTGGTGAAGATGCAAACATTACATTGACACTATCCAATAACGCCAGTGGTGATGTAATGTTTGTTTTGGACGGAGTGGAATATGTAGTTGAAATTAAAGATAATCGTGCAGTTCTGTTTGTATCAAACATTTCTGGGGCAAACCACACAATAAACGTTTCCTATGGCGGTGATGCTAACTACAACATGAATTCACTGAATTCCAGTTTTTACATCAGGGATTTAAGAAGTCCAGTTTCATTAACATTAAATAATATTGTCTATGGTGAAATATTCAAGGCCACCGCCAAACTTGACAGTAACACAACAGGTAATGTAACATTCACAATAGGAAACATTACCAAAACTGTCAGTATCGGCAATGGTGAAGCGGTTCTGGAGTTAGGTGATTTGAATGCAGGCAGTTATAATCTGACTGCCGTCTATGAAGGAAATGCTTACTATATCAGCTCATCCAGTTCGACCAGATTTGATGTGTTTAAAGCAGAGTCAGCTATTCGCATTGAGGCTGATGCAGGTCTTGGGGAGAATATTTTGATTTACGCTTACTTGTCCCCAAAAGCAACTGGTGTTGTTTCATTCAGCATGCCAGGATATTACACATCAAGGGACAAGGTGATTGATGAAGCGATTGCATTGTGGTATATTTCACCACTGGATACTGGAGTATATACTGTTAAGGCCTATTATAAAGGCGATAACAATTATCATGCATCAAATGCCAGTTATGTAATCAACATTTCACAAAAGAAAACCAGATTGCATGTTGAAATCAAGGATGTCACTGTCAATGAAAGGGTAACTGTCAGCGTTAGACTGACTTCAGGAAATGTGAATTTAACTGATAAGGTTATTGTTAAATTACATTCCCGTGAATATAGAGTTAATGTGCGTGACGGCAAAGGCAGTCTTGTCATAGGCAGACTTCCAATCGGAACATACAATTATGAAGCCATTTATGAAGGCAATGAAAACTACACTCATGAAAGGGTAAGCGGATCTTTTAGAGTCGATGAAATGATTGGCGTAAATCTGAACTCCAGAAACATTACAATGTATTACGGGGCAGACAAGAAGCTTGAAGCAGTTTTAACTGATGCAAGCAATAATCCGTTGAAAAATCAAATCATAAACATTAAATTAAATAATAAGGTTTACCAGTTAACAACAGATGATGATGGTAAGGTTTATCTGGATTTAAATCTTAAAGTAGGCAATTATATTGCATCAGTCATGTATAACGGCTCTGAGAAATACTTGTCAAAGGAATTGAACATCTCAATTGAAGTTAAAACCACCGTAACCGGAATTGATGTTACTAAACTCTATGGAACCTCAACCCAGTACTTTGCAATTTTCCTGGATTCCAACGGAAGGGCGCTGGCAGATACAAAGGTCAAATTTAAGATAGGCGACAAGACATTCACTGCAACTACACTGCCAAATGGTATTTCCAGGTTGAACATTAATTTCAAGCCGGGCAACTACCTCATTCAGGCAATCAATCCAAAAACAGGAGAAATCGCCAAAAACAGAATTTACATCTTCAACAGGTTGATGGGAAATAATGATTTGGCTAAGAACTATTGTGAAAACAAGTATTATAAGGTTAGGGCATACACAAACAATGGCAAGCCTGTAGGTACTGGAATAAATGTTAAATTCAAAATAGCAGGTAAAACATATACTGTAGTAACCGATAAAAACGGTTATGCAGGTTTGAAAATCAATTTGAAACCTGGAACATATGCCATAACAGCCAATTATGGTGGAGTAACTGTTAAAAACAAGGTTGTTGTTAAGTCCATCATCAAAAATATTAAGGTGGAAAAGTCTGCTAAAATAGTCAAGGTTTCTTTAAAAAAGGTGAATAAGAAATACATGAAAGACAAAAAGCTAACTCTAAAAATTGCAGGCAAAAAAATCACAGCCAAGACCAACAAGAAAGGCGTTGCAACATTTAAAATCAAGAATTCAATTGCTAAAAATCTTAAAATAGGCAAAAAATATACTTTAACAGTAACTTACCTGAAAGACACTGTTAAAAAGTCATTGGTAGTTAAATGAGATTTTATCAAATCTCATTATTTTTAGTTTCAATTAAACCGCATTGTTGGCGTTACACATATAATTGGTGTTTTAAAGGAATTTCAAGAATTCATATTCGTCAAAAAAGTTTTTATCAGCCAACCGTTTTCAGATTATTACGGCACAGGCAGGGCTTTAGAAGAATTATCCGAATTGGGATTTACAAAAGGAATAGGTGCATCTAACTTCAATTCGGATATGCTGTCTGATATCTGCTTGTTTAGCTGCAGAGTAATTTTTCAAATCAGTCAAGAATTTGGATAAGGGCAGTGCCTGTTTTTCAACCATCAGTCTCTAAAGCCTTTGAGAGATTTAATGATATGATTTAATATGATGAAACCACAAATAATTTAACTGATTACTATGGCATATGAAATTAAAAACAAGAAAAACATTTCAACAATTGGCGTACATGCCGGTCAGGAAGAGGTTGACGAGACCGGTTCACGTGTAACTCCAATTTATCAAACCACTTCTTATGTATTTGATTCATCCAGTCAGGCTGCAAATAGATTTGCACTTAAGGAAGAAGGAAACATTTACACAAGACTTTCAAACCCTACCACTGAAGCTTTTGAAAAAAGGATGGCTGCTATTGAAGGAGGAACTGCAGCATATGCAACTGCCAGCGGAATGTCAGCTATTTTTTATGCAATTATCAATTTAACTCAAGTAGGAGACAATATTGTCTCAGCAGATAATTTATATGGGGGCACATATGAATTGTTTGAAAACACTTTGGAAGAATTGGGCCGCAGTGTAACTTTTGTGGATTCCCAGTCTCCGGAATTATTCGAAGATGCTATTGATGATAAAACAAAGGCAATTTATGTGGAATCTATCGGAAATCCAAAATTGGATATTCCTGACTTTGATAAACTGGCAGAAATTGCACATTCTCATGAAATTCCTTTAATTGCAGATAATACTGTAGGTATTGGGTCTGTAAGGCCATTTGATCATGGAGCTGACATTATCGCATCATCTGCAACCAAATATATTGGAGGTCACGGCACCACTCTTGGAGGAATCGTCATTGAAAAAGGCGACTTTGACTGGATGAGCGGAAAATTTCCCACCTTGTCTGAACCTGATGAAACTTATAATGGACTGATATTTGGAGAATCCTTTAAAGGGTCTGCTTTTACAACAAGAATCAGAACTGTCATTGGAAGAGATACTGGTGCTGTTCCTTCTCCATTCGGCTCATTTTTGCTTTTGCAGGGTTTGGAAACCCTCGGACTTAGAATCGAAAGGCATGCTTCAAACGCAATGGATGTTGCCCAATATCTGGAAGCGCATCCTAAAGTGGCATGGGTAACCTATTCAGGTTTGGAATCCTCTCCGAACCATGAGGTGGCTAAAAAATATGCAGAGAAAGGTTATGGCGGAATCGTATCATTTGGTCTTAAAGCAGGTTATGAAGGAGCTTTAAAGTTCATTGAAAATGTGGAATTGATTTCATTTCTGGCAAATATTGGCGATGCAAAATCATTAGTTACCCATCCTGCATCAACTACCCATTCTCAATTGTCTGAAGAGCAGCAGTTAGCTACCGGCGTAACACCTGATTTAATAAGATTTTCTGTCGGTATTGAAGATATTGAAGACATTTTGGCTGATGTGGGACAGGCTTTAGATAAAATTTAAATTGAAGGTTTTTTAACTTTCAAACTCTATTTTTTTTATTATTTCAACGGATATGCGATTTTTAAAGAAAATGATTAGTATAGGCTTTATTAAGCTTTAAATGTATTTAAATGATATATTAACTGGAAAAATTATTCGTATCTAGAAAATAATTCAAATTAGGATATTAAAAAAACTTTTAAGGAAGATGGTGCAGGCATTATTAATCAAAGATATTTGTGCAGAAACTTTTTTTCGATAATTGTTTAAGGTTAAAATTCAATATATAATAGTTATGCAAACCAATGAAAACATCGAATCGATAATTGGAAGTCCTAGAAAAGCCATTAATAAATTGGCTTTTCCGACTATATTGTCAATGCTTTTGATGTTTTTAAATAATCTAATTGATAGCTTTTGGGTTGCAGGAATCAATGCAGATGCTCTTGCGGCGCTTGGATTTATATCTCCGCTTTACCTGGTCATCATCGGTCTTGGAAGCGGTGTCGGTGCAGGTGCTAATTCATTAATTTCAAGATACATTGGAGAGCAGAGGAGTGACGATGCAAACAATGCAGTCATGCACTCAATAATAGTGACTGTTATTGTTTCTGTTCTTGTTTTAATAATCGGATTGTTCTTTTTAGAGGACCTGGTCATATTGCTCGGTGCAGGTAGCGTAAGTTCATATTGCCTAAGCTATGGGAAAATCATATTTCTGCTCAATATCGTGTTTTTGCTTCCTAATGTGACTGCCAGCATATTTAGGGCAGAGGGAGATGTAAAACGGGCAACCAATCCTTTAATCCTGACGGCTGTTTTAAACATGATTCTTGATCCGATTTTTATCTACACACTTGATCTTGGAATTTTCGGAGCAGGTTTTGCAACTGTAATAGCTTCATTTATCGGACTTTTGTGGATGCTTTACTGGATTTATATTAAAAAAGACACATATTTCAAGTTTAAGTTTGACTACTACAGGGCCAAATGGAAAATATATAAGGAAATCCTTGTTGTTTCACTTCCTGCAGGAACAGAAGAAATCATATTTGCTGTTGTTGCAATAATCTTAAATTATTTGATTATGATTACTGCAGGAGTTAGTGAGGTTGCGGCTTTCACAATAGCCTGGAGATTCATGTCAATGGCATTTTTGCCATGTATGGCCATTGGAATTGCCACTATAACTGTTTCAGGTGTTGCTTATGGCGCCCGTAACGGTTCAAATTTTGATGAAACAATCAAATACTCAACATTGCTTAGCTTGGCCATTACATTAATATTTAGCGGGGTATTTTTCTTTTTCGCTTATCCTATCTGCGACATATTCACTTTCACATCAAACAACTCTGAATTGGTTCATCGTTCAGCAGAGATTCTGCAATTGCTGGTTTTCTATAACTTTTTAATTCCTTTTGGAGCAACTGCGGCCTATGCCTATCAGGGTGTCGGCTCAGGGTTCAAATCACTTGCCCTTACAATACTTAGGGAGTTAGTTTTAAGTATGGCATTTGCTTACTTGATGGGAATCACCTTTGGCATGGGAATCTTTGGAGTATATCTTGGAGCAATAATAGGAATGAATATCGGCTCATTGCTTGGCTTTATCTGCATATGGATATTTAATCTGAAATTCAGAAAGGAATTTTCCCGCTGAAGAGTATTACTTTTTTTATTAATTTAATGGATTTGGTATTACTATTAGATTAGTATTACTTTTATTTTACTTATTTATGAACTTTGTATTATTGTTTATAAATTTAGAGGACTGTTATTACGATTTTTTTGATTTAAAGCCTTTTAGTAATACTTTTTTTAGAAAAATATATATTGATTTTATTATAAACCTATTCATGGTAGTAATATTTTTCTAATTAGATTTACTACTTAAAATTTTTTACCTTTAATCTTAAAGGAGAAATTTAAATGAAATTTTTTAGAAATAAACCAAAAATGTTTGTGATACTTCTAATTGCAGTCTTTTGTTTTTGTTTTTTTTCACAGCTAGCTTTTGCTGAGAGTAACGACGTTATTGGCAATGCAGAGCTTGAAAATGCATCAGCCGATGAGGTAGTCGCTCATGATTTGTTAGAAGTTTCAGATGATGGTGGTTGTAATGTCTCTAATAAGATTTCAATAGAAAATCCAAATGAAAATTTAAAGAATTCTCAAAATATTACTGTATTTATAATCAGCGATAATCCCGGAACAAATATTCTGGATAAAGCTAGTTTTGAACTTGACAATGAAAGCAGGTTAAATGGAGTAAAATTAATTATCAGAAATGGAAATCAGGTAAAATCAATGAATGAACAGGAATTGATTCATTTATTATCCGACTGTGACGCATTTATTGGTGAATGGATAAGTAGTGATGTTGATTCTGTATTGACCAGTGTATTGGTAAAAAATCCTGATTTGTCAAATAAGAAGCTATTCCTTATACTGGAACCTCCTTCAGGCAATTTAAATTCAGGATCTAGTTCCTTGAATCTGATTAGAAACAATACCTTGAACTATAATAGAATATTTATAAACAACTCTAATGAAGAGCTGATCAACTATTTTAAAAATACTAAAAGAGGCAATTCATATTCTAACATTAATGATTATTTGACAAATAAGGACGGAAAAAATTTCAATCCGATTTTAAATCAGTTAGTCCTTTATAAGGATTTAAATGATAAAAACAATTTAAAAAATCAGATTTTATTTGTCTTAAATTATTTGGGTGTTAATGTTGAATATGAACAGCCAACATTTACAGGCAGTAAAAGCTATGGTATTTATAGGGATAGGTGGTACTCCTTAGAGGAATATACGGCTACTTTTTTCAACCCATCCAATAACAGGACAGTTGGAATTTTAGAAAGTACCATGTATATTGAATCTCAGCAGCTGCACACTTGCTATTCAATTATTGAATCTTTAGAGTCAAGAGGTTATAATGTAATTCCTGTTTTTGCTGCAGGAGGTTCTGCTGAACAGTTAATGGTTATGGTTGAATCATGGACAAGTGCGGGAAATGACATTTCCGGATTTTTATCTAATTCTTCTAATTTTGATGTTTATGTTGATGCAATAGTATCGATGGTGGCTTATGGAGTCGGCGGAGAAAACTTCACAAAGGCAACATCCTTTTTTGAAGAGGCAGGTGTTCCAGTATTTAGAGCAGTTCATTCAGATTATGTTTCAAATGAACAGTGGGAATTAGGTTCTACTGGTTTGACAACAGAAAAAAGTGATAAATGGTGGCATATTACCATTGCCGAGACACAAGGAATAATTGACGCTACATTCATTGGTGGCGCTTCAAGTTATATGTCTAATTTAACTGGGGCTCAAATTACTACTTATATTTCCCATGAAAGAAATATCGAGCTGCTTGCTGATAGAATCAATTCATGGGTAGACTTAAGATACACTTTAAACAAAGATAAATTAGTTTCAATAATTTATTATAATTATCCTCCTGGAAAACAAAATATAGGTTCAAGTTATTTGGATGTAATAAAAAGTATTTACAACATGCTTTATACTTTGAAAGCTGCAGGATATTCAGTTGGAACTTTGCCAACTAATGTTAGCGAACTTGAAAATTTAATGATTTCTTGCGGCATAAATGTCGCTACATGGGCGCCTGGAGAACTTGAAAAACTGTCTAACCGGCCGGGTGTAACTTTACTTTCAGTAAGTGAATACACATCATGGTTTAACTCATTGGACGACATTGTTAAAATACAAGTTTCTAACGGGACCGTTGCATATATTGGTGAGTTAACTAAAAGGGCAGTTGAGTTAAATTATACCAAAACAATCGGAAGCACAATTGACGATTGGTATAATCAGGTAGTCTCTTTACTTCCCGATGAAAAATCAGCTGAAGCAAAAGAGGTTTTATCCAATATTGTTAAATCTTTAAAAGATTATGCAAATTCTCATTTGCAAGGCGATTATGAATCATATCTAAAATATTTTGATGAATTTAAGAAATTGAACATCCAAGGTTTAAATGGATGGGGTGAAGCTCCGGGAAATGTTATGGTAGTTAACAAAAACGGCACTGATTACTTTGTCATTCCGGGATTGACTTTTGGAAATATATTTGTAGCTCCAGAACCTCAAAGAGGATGGGAGTCTGATATTAAAAACCTTTACCATTGTACTGCTGTTGCTCCAACACATCAATATTTGGCGGCATATTATTACATGCAAACCAGAAACCCAAATGCGATGATTTTCACTGGAAGACATGCGACACATGAATGGTTACCAGGTAAAGAAATTCTTTTATCCGCAACTGATTATGGATCAGTTGTTGTTGGTGATGTGCCTCAATTGTATTTCTATATTAGCGACGGTTTAGGTGAAGCCATTCAAGCTAAAAGAAGAGGTTTTGCAGTTATTATTTCTCATCTGACTTCTCCAATGTCCTATACTCATTTATACGGCAATTTAACTGTTCTTGCCAATCTGGTAAATGATTATCAAAAAGCGGGAAGCAGTTCTGAAAAAACAAGATTGGAGAAAAAAATACAGGATTTGATAATTGCCAATGATTATTCTGCCAATTTGGGACTTAACAAAAGCCAGATAAAGGGCATATCTATTGGCTTGTTAATAGAAAAAATCAATACATTTCTAAAATCAACTCAAGACACTCTCTATCCATTGGGTCTTCATGCATTAGGCGAATATTGGAATGAAAAGGATATTGCCAGTACAGTTTCTGCAATGCTTTCCCGTGATTTAGTTTTAGAAAATAATCAAGGAACACTTAATTTATTTAGGGAACTTTCTAATTATTACTATTCAAAATCATATGGTGATTTAACTGCATTTGAAAGGGAATTCGTATTGGATAAATCTTATGATATATGTAAAGCGCTGATTTATTGGGATGTTGATACTGTAAATAAGGTATTGATTAATGAAAATGTTAAGTTTGATAATTCTAACTTCTATGCTTGCTTGAATTTAGCTAAAAGTTATATAAATTTAATTAATCAAAGCATTTCCAATGAATTAAATGCAATGCTTGATGGTTTAAACGGCAGATATATTCCTACCGGTGAAGGGGGAGAAATTGTTGCAAAGCCAAGTGTTCTTCCGACAGGTACAAACATGTTTCAGGATCAGTCATCTGAGCTTCCAACACAGGATGCATGGAATTATGCAAAAACTCTTGCATTATTAACTTTGGCTGATTTGAATGACACTACCGAAAAAATCATTATGGGAATTTGGTGTGTTGAAACCGCAAGGGATGATGGTGCTTTAGTTTCAACTGTTCTTTATTTATTGGGTATGAAACCTGTCTGGACAGATTCATCAAGTGCAGGTTTTGATGACGAAGGAAATCCTACCGGAAAAAAAGTCGGAGCAATGCCTGAAGTTATCAAATTAAATGACTTAATCCGTCCTGACGGATGGGCTAAAAAAAGAATAGATGTTACTGTAATTACTAGCGGATTATTCAGAGATTTGTATTCTTCCCAATCAATTTTAATGGATAATGCATTTAGAGTAACCTTGGCAAGATCATATTTGACATTGATTAACAATAAAACTCTGATGAATGGAAAATATGGCATGGAGTTAAAACAAGCATTGGACGAAGTCATGGAGAGCATAAATTATTATGGTGCTTCAAATGAAGCCTTAGAAACCAATTATATTGCTCAGCATTGGATTAATTATTGTTTGTTCTATTTGGATAATGGTTATAATGCATCCTATGCAGGAGAATGTGCAATTACCCGCATATTTGCTCCGCCTAATGGGGATTATGGTGCTGGAATATCAAAACTGGTGTCAATGTCATGGACTTGGAACAACACTGATGAATTAGCCCAATTCTATTTGGGAAGAATGGGAAACATGTATTCCAAAAAGTACTGGGGAGATACAAATCCTTTAGTATTTTTAAGAGCACTGTCAAATTCAGATACAATCATAACAAGCCGTAATACCAATCAGTATGGCGTATTGGACAATGATGATTTCTTTGATTATTGGGGAGGCTTATCAATGGCTGTTGGACATATTTCCGGCAAAAACCCAAAAATGAATGTTTTGATGTATGCCGATAAGAATAATGCATATATCTCTTCACTTGAAGAAGTCATGTATCGTGAAATCGCTTCAAGATATGACAATCCGGAATGGATTAAGGCAATGATGAAAGAAGGATATGGAGGTGCCCGTTACATGTCAAATAAATTCATCAGCAATTTATTCGGATGGCAAGTAACAAGGCCAAGCTCAGTTTCAGATGATTTATGGAATAGGGTGTATAATACCTATTTTAAGGATAAACATAATCTTGGCGTTAAAGAGTGGTTAATGAGTGGAAATAATGCATATTCTCTTATTTCTATGAGTGGAACAATGTTAAATTCAATTCATGAAGGATATTGGAATGCTGATGAGGCAACAATAAGGGATATTGCAAATACATGGGCACAGGCAACAGTTAAAAATGGTGTTGCATGTTGTGACTGTAGCTGCGGCAATATAGCAATGATGGAATGGGCGGTTAGATATGTAAACCCTGATATTTTAGCACAGCTATTGCCAAAATTATATGATGCAACTGAAAATCCCGTATTTTTAAATAATACTCATAACCCAAATGTCAAACCTGAAAATACTGATAATCCTAAAGCAGACCCTTCAACTCCAAATCCTGTGGAAGGTTCTTCATCCAGTTCAACAATGTCCAGTAATGCAACTTCCACAAGTTCCAATAAATTTTCATTAAGCAATAGTCAAAATTCACAAGGAAACGCTGTTTCTGATGTGGGAAAAGACAGTTCAAGTGAAAGTGCAGGTGCTTCTAGTTATGAAGGTGCAGATGTTAAAAAAGCTATTGAAATCAATCCTGTAACTCAACAATCTGCAAGTGAAGTTGGAATGAGCTTGCTTGCTGTTTTAGGAGTCATATGTCTGATTCTTATAATTGGAGTCGGTTATTTTAGAGATGATGAGAAAGATAAAAAAGGCAATAATTTAGATGAACTTTTCAATGAGAAATTATAAAATTAGATGATTTGTTCATCTTTTTTTATTTTTTTTAAAGAGGGAAAAAATGGATGTAATTAATGTATTATGGCAGCTGGGAATTTTATCTGCTGTATTGATATTCGGAATTAAATTGGGGCTGGCTACAGGACTGGCCAACATGTCAAAAAAATATTTGGCTTTAGTTTCACTAGGCTATGGTGGTGGTGTTTTAATATTGACAGAAATATCATCATTTTTCACAGAACAAATTACAGATTTAATTTATTCTTATAATTTTGAGTTCTTTTTAATCATGGCCATTATAATGATTTTAGCAGGGATTTTCACAATTAGAGAATATAAAGTTTTTGAAAAGAATACTGCCACTGCCACATGTATGGCGATTGTAGCTCCTTGCCCATGCTGCTTTGGATCAATTATTGTAAGTATCATGTTGGTGGCTCCAAGTATAGGTTTGGGCCTTTTAAACTTAAGTGTTTACGTTGCAGCTGCACTAGTCTTAACTATTGTTTTAACATATTTTGCATCAAATTATCTTATCAAGTTTATCAATAAACCGTATCCTATTGTTTTGGGAAATTTTATGCTATTTTTAGGAATTTACTTTTTATTATCTGCATTATTTTTACCGAACATCACTTCTATGATGCAGAATCCTATGGATGCAATAAAAATTGCATCTCCCGAATATTTAATCGCGGTACTGGTATTGATGATTATGATAATGTTTTTAGGCGGATTTTACTTTAAGAATAACAGCTATTTGGATTAAGGTGATTATTAATGGTGACAACAATTCCTGGAAGTGAAATATTAACTTCCGGTTTAAATATAATCTCTCAAAGTTTACAGATTCCTGTAATCATATTTTTAATAATTTTTGCATTTTTTGCAGTAGTTACTTTGGGAAGTCTTATCTCGGAGTATACTTCACGTAAAAAAATATCTCCAGAACTGCTTGAGAAACTGATTTATTCAATTTCTAAAGCTAACTCCAGTGAGGAATTAATGAGTATTGTTAAAAATGCAAAACTATATGAGAATCAAAAGGTAGTTCTAGTTAAAATATTGCGTGCAGATTCATTAAACAATAAAACAAGAGAAACTCTAGCTAGAAAATTAATCGAATTTGAAGAAACTAAACTTGGAAAAACAATAGAGCGAACAGATATTGTTACTAGAATTGGTCCGACTTTGGGTTTGATGGGAACTTTAATCCCTATGGGCCCAGGGCTTGCCGCTTTAGGTGCTGGTGATGTAAACACATTGGCAAGTGCTATTATTGTTGCATTTGATACGACTGTTGTTGGTATCGGTGCAGGGGCAATAGGCTATTTTGTATCTAAGGTAAGGCGCAGATGGTATGAAGAGGATTTATCGAATTTGGATTCTTTGGCTGATGCATTACTTGATAAATTAAGCCGATAGTGGAGTTTTTATCATGGTTAGGAGAAAATGCAAAAAACGATTTAGCGATGTTGAAGAAGACCCGATGGCTGGAACTACGAATCTGGTAGATGCAATGCTTGTAATTGCTGTAGGATTATTGATTTTTGTTGTAATAAGCTGGAACATACAAAGTATAGTGTTTTCAGACACATCACAGGACCAATCCCAAAATGTTCAGGAATCTCCATTGAATGTTACTGAGGTAACTGAAGGCAACCCGCTAAATGACACTCCGGAATCCAGGGAAAGTTCTGGTCAAGGTTATGTGGAATTGGGAAAAGTGTATAGGGACCCGTCAACCGGAAAGCTAATAATGGTTGAAGGATAATATATATTTCTTACATAGTATTACTTTTTATTTTTTACTTTTTTCAATTAAATATTACTTTTTTCCCATATTGTGGGGTTTTTTATTACTTTTAATCAAAAGTAATACTTTTTCACTGTTTATGACAAAAATGGTATTAAGATAATCTTTATATTTGTATTACTCCTTCACTTTAATTAAGGTTTGTTTATTTAAAGTTTCTTGTTTGCATTTCAATATAGTTATTGTCTCGAACTTTAAATGATTGCCTTAAAAATTAATTGGGGATATTTATGAAAAATAAATCTTTTATTTTTTTATTTGTATTGATTTTCATGATGGTTTTGTCAATTAGTTCTGTTTCTGCTGATGATTTACAAACAACTTATTCTGGAGAAGTTTCAGGGGATGTTGATGTGGCTACGGTTAATCCGTGGGAGACTAGTGGCAGTTTAACATATGATATTCCTTCCGAAGCTAAGGATATCAAGCATGCAGACATTTATGTTAATGTTTATGGAGGCAGTGCTAAAAATACTCATGGGGCAAATGCCAATGTGAGTTTAAAAACTAAAGACGGTGAAAATCAAATAGCTAGCGAATCGTTATGGACTGAAGAAGGAAGTACTGATGGAACTATTTATATTGTAAATGACCATGTCAATAAATGTTATTCAGATTATCAAATGCATTATGATATTACTGATTCTGTAAAGGGATTGAATGGTTCCTCAATTACAATTAATGTAAATACTTTCATGATGCCTAATAAAACATTTGATGGTAGAATTAAGTTAATTGCTTTAATTTTAGCATATGATGACGGTGACAGTGATGTAATTAATTATTGGGTGGATTCTACTCAAAAGTGGACAAAAACCAATGTTACAACTGTATTCAATACAGAAAACATATCAAACATCAATGGTGCTAATTTAATTAATGTTGCTCTTTCAAGTGCTGATGGAAGTTTTAGAGTTAATGGTGAACTGATCGGAGACCCTACTGTGCATGAATCCGGTAATTACTACCAATATAATTCATGGGATATATCCGGTAATATGAAAAATGGTCAAAATACAGAGCTGCTGTCTATGAATGTTGGGTCAGGTACCTATTCATCCCTTAAAAATGTTTTAACTGTCCTGAAGGTTAATCACATTAATGCAGCGGTTTCACTAACAACCGAATATTCCAATACTTGTTATGCTGGTACTAACAATACAATTACAATTAACGTTAACTCCGATAAAAAAGGAAAATATTTAATTGAGTTAGTTGCTGATGGAATTGTTGTAAATAGTACTGAAATGGATTTGGATGGTGAAAATCAAACAACCTTATTATTAACTGACCC
Organism: Methanobrevibacter sp.; assembly: GCF_030539875.1. Classification (NCBI taxonomy): domain Archaea; kingdom Methanobacteriati; phylum Methanobacteriota; class Methanobacteria; order Methanobacteriales; family Methanobacteriaceae; genus Methanobrevibacter; species Methanobrevibacter sp. The sequence goes on along the minus strand of NZ_JAUNXI010000012.1, from coordinate 15,348 downwards.
TACTATTCGTTCAGTTGATGCATCAACTGTTAATGGGGCAGATAATCCTCAGGTAATCTATGTTGTGAATGTTAAATATAATGATGTTGCTGTTACCAGTTCAAATAAAACTGTACCTGTTTTATACAATGGTAACCTTGGAAAGGACTTTGCTTATCCATCCGGAGGATTTGAATCATTTGCAAATATTTCATTTACAGGAGACATTGTAATTGATACTAAAAACGAAAGTTCATATAAATCCGGTGCTGCAGGTACAACTGAAATCTGGAATGTTGACTTAAGCAGCGGTTCTACTATTGTAAAAGGATTTATTTATGTTCCATACAACTGGTTTAATGGAAAAACATACATTGAAAATGAATCAATGTTTAATGTAACATTCAATAACCAAACAGTTTATCCTGTTGGATTTTACAGAGACCAAAGCAACTTGGGATCTTACGGCAAATACGGTTATGGAGTTGTAGTTTATGATGTAACAAAATTGCTTAAAAAGGGTAATAATACATTTGTTTTAAATAAAATCAACCCTACACCAGCTATTTATCCAAGCACTTTAATTTATATGTACAACACAACTAATAGTGATGTAATTAAAAAGATTTACATTATGAATGATGCAGATTTGCTTACAAATGCAAATAATAATGCTGGAAGAGTTGTTCAAGCAAATTCAAATATTATGATTAATTCTAAAGATATTGTTAATGCAAAATTATATGTATTTGCTTCCGGTGCTCAGACCGGTGAAGGAAATCTCATTGTGAATAATAAATTATTTGAAAATGTTTGGAATGGAACTAGTAAAACTACAGACATGTTTGCTGCTGATATAACAGATATTGTAAAAAGTTCAAATGATATTAGTTTTGTTGCCACAGGGTCTACAATCTTGGCTTTACAGCAATTTATTGTAACTACTCAGAAAGCTCCAATAAAAACCGTTGTGACTCCGACAATGTTGTCTACTACTTACGATTCAGGCAAATACTTCAATATTAAAGTTTTAGATAATGACAAAAAACCGGTTAAAGGCTTAAAACTCACATTAAAGGTTTTCACAGGTAAAAAATACGCTACTTATTATGTGACTACTGATTCAAAAGGCATTGCCAGCTTTAAAAAAGCTTCCCTCTTATCAATCGGAAATCATAAAGTGGAAATTACTGCTAATAATAAAAATTATGTTGTTAAAAAGACCACATCATCTATTAAAGTAGCTAAAGCTAAAACAATTGTCAAAGCGCCTAAAGTAACTGTTAAATATAAAAAATCCAAATACTTCAAGGTAACTGTCAAAAACAAAGCAACTAAAAAAGTTGTTAAAAATATTGTAGTTAAAGTAAAGGTTTTCACAGGTAAAAAATACAAAGTCTACAAAATTAAAACCAACAAACACGGTACTGCCAGTTTGAAAACCAAGAACTTGAAAGTAGGTAGTCATAAAGTTGTTTTATACTCAGGCAACTCCAAATACACTATCAGTTCAAAAAGTTTAATTAAAGTTAAAAGATAGGGTTTAATTTTCAACCCTATTCTCTTCTTTTTTTCATCACTTTTCCCATAACCTGCCAGATGCGGCGACCATTTTCGCACTTTCATTTTGTTGAATATATCTTGAATTATTCTCCTGTTTGTTTTGTTTTGTTGTTTTTTTATTGCACATTATATTGATTTAATGGACTGTTCCGGAACAATATTAAAATTTGGAACTGATGATATATCTGCGCACATGATGAAATGGGATTTTTGAAATTTTATTTTCAAAAGTCAAACAAGATTCCTGCAAATCCATTTTTTTAATGAATATTTTCTTTTGCTTGTGTGTTTAAGGTATTGTAGTAATATCCTTTTAGCTCAAGAAGTTCTTCATGTGTTCCCTCCTCAATTATTTCACCGTCTTCGATTACAATGATTTTATCTGCATTTCTAATTGTTGATAATCTGTGGGCTATGATTAAACTGGTTTTGTTTTCCATCAGCTTATCCATGGCTTTCTGAATTAGCTTTTCGGTTCTTGTATCGACACTTGAGGTTGCTTCATCCAGAATTAAAACCTCTTTAGATGAAAGGATTGTTCTGGCTATTGTTAATAACTGTTTTTGCCCATGTGAAATATTGTCTGAATCTTCATTTAAAACGGTTTTATAACCATTCGGCAGCTGTTTTACAAAATTGTCCACATAGACCTGTTTTGAAGCATCAATTAAATCTTCATCACTAACATCTAAGTTTCCATAACGTATGTTGCTTTTGATGCTGGCTGAAAATAGCCATGAATCCTGCAGGACCATTCCTATGTGGGACCTGAGGGAATTCTTGTCGTATTCTTCAATATCAACGCCGTCGATTTTTATTTTTCCCGAATCGATTTCATAAAATCTCATAAGCAGTTTGACAATTGTTGTTTTTCCCGCTCCTGTTTCGCCAACAATAGCTATTTTCTGACCCTTTTTAACATCAAAGGACAGGTCCTTGATTATCTTTTCATCAGGACTGTAGCTGAAACTCACATTTTCAAAGGCAATTCCCTCTTTTATTTCTCCCAGCTTTTTATCTGATGTGTTTTCCTCATCGTCATAATCTAAAAACTCAAAAATACGTTCGCTTGCAGCCATTGCGGTTTGTATCTGGTTCATGACTTTTGTAATCTGCTGTATAGGTCTTGTAAAGCTTTGTGTGTACTGGAAAAATGCAAGTATGTCTCCCACTGCTATTGCTTTTTGAAGAACAAATACGGCACCTAAAACCGCGACTATGACATAGGTGAAGTTTGAAATGAAGTTCATTAAAGGTCCGTTCAGGCTTGAGTAAAACTGTGATTTCCATTCCTGTTCATACCAGTTTTCATTATCCCTTTCAAATTTCTCCATGGACATGTCCTCCTGGTTGAACGCACGGATAATGTCATGGCCTGTAAAGCTTTCTTCAATTTGAGCATTTAGAGATCCTTTAAAGACTAATTGCTTTAGGAAGTAACCTTGAGAATATTTTGTAATAAATCTGATTATTAAAAACGCAATTGGAATAAGAATGACTGTTGTTAGTGTCATCCAGATGTTTATGCTCAGCATCATGACAAACACTCCGATAAGGGTAATCACAGCAGTAGTTAGCTGTATAAATGACTGTGTGATTCCGTGCTGGAGCGAGTCAACATCATTTGTAATTCTTGATAATATGTCTCCTCTTTTATTTTCATCAACACTTTCCATCGGCAGGTGCAGAATCTTGTCAACCATCCTTTCCCTTAAGTCATAACTTATTTTTGTAGAGACTTTAATTAAAAAGAAGCTTTGAAGGTATGAAAATATGGAACTGATGACATATAGTATGACAACCATTGTTAAAAGATTAAACAAGACGGCGAAGTCAATTGTTCCTGTGTGCTGGGCGATACTGTTTATTCCATCAAAAATTGTTGTTGTGGCTCTGCCTATAAGCAGAGGGGCTACAATTGTAAATAATGTTGAAATTACCGCGCAGATAACTGTTAGGGACAATTTAAATTTATGGTCTTTTAAGATAGTGAGTATATTTTCAATGGCTTTTTTATTATCGGCGGCTTTTTCGGGAGGTCTTCTTCTGATTGGTCTTGGACTCATAAAATCCCCTCCATGCTGTCGATTTGAGTATTGACGATTTCTTTATAGATTTCACAGCTTTCAGCCAAGGTTTGATGTGTTCCTCTCTCAACAATCTCTCCATTATCAATTACAAGTATCTCATCAGCATCCATAATGGTTGAAATCCTCTGGGATACAATCAGAATAGCGGATTCCTTTAAATTTTTCAGATTATTCTTTATTTTCCGTTCTGTATTCATGTCAAGCGCTGAGAAACAATCGTCAAAAATGTAAAAATCATGTTTGTCAATAAGAGCTCTTGCGATTGATAGGCGTTGCTTTTGACCCCCTGAAAAGTTGGATCCTCCTTGAGCCACCTCATCTTTAAGGTCAGATACAAAATCGACCTGGGCCTGGCTGAGAGCATTTTCGATTTCTTCATCTGTAGCATCGCTTTTTCCAATCAGCATGTTTGATTTAATGTCTCCCTGGAACAGCAATGCTTTTTGAGGTGTAAAACTGATTTTATCCCTTAAACTTTTTAATTTCAAGTTTTTAATATTTTCACCATCGATTAAGATTTCGCCGGAGCTCGGGTCCTGAAGGCGGGGAATCAAATTGAGGATTGTTGATTTTCCGCTTCCGGTTCCACCAATGATTGCAGTGGTTTTTCCGGGTTTCAGTGAAAAATTAATGTCTTTAAGGGTTTCTTTTTCACTGTTTGGATAGCTGTATGAAACATTTTTAAACTCGATTGTTGCATTGTTTGAAATGTCTGCAAGTTCGCCGTCTGTTATTGTTAATTCGGTGTTTAACACTTCATTTACACGTCTTCCGGAAACAAGTATTCTTGGAAGGATAATGAAAAATGCGCCGATCATTAAAAATGAAGTTACAACCTGGGTTGAATATTGGATAAACGCAATAATGTCTCCTGTCAGAACAGATCCCTTTAATGCATCATAGGCTCCGAAATATAGGATTAGGACAATCATCAAATTCATAATCAGCGTCATCAATGGAAGCATGATAAGCATATTTCTGAAAACGTAGATATTGACGTCGTAAAACTCTTTATTTATTTTCCTGAATTTTTCTTCTTCAAAATCCTGTCTTACAAATGCCTTAATTACAGGAATTCCAATTAAAATTTCTCTTGATGTTTTATTGATTCTATCAATAATTTCCTGAATTACTTTAAAGTAAGGAAGCACCCTTACAATAACAATAATTAAAAGAAGCACGACTGCAATAAATGTGACAAAAATAATCCATGAAAGGTTTGTTTTAAGTTCAAAGGCTTTTATTATACTTCCAATTCCCAGAAGAGGTGCGAACAATATTGTTGTAAAAATCATTCCAAGGACGCTCTGGAGCTGGTTTATGTCGTTTGTTGACCTGGTAATTAAAGAAGACCTTGAAATTTCATTAAGCTCATGATTTGAGAATTTTAAAACTTTCCCGTAAACAGTTTTTCTTAAATCCTTGGCATAGCCGGATGATACCCTGCTTGAAAAATAAGACACTCCAACTGTTGCAAGAGCAGATGCCGCAACCATCAAAAGCATGATTGCTCCGATATTTACAATAAACTGCAAATCAGCGTTTTGAATACCTATATCCACAATATCTGCAGTATATTGGGGCAATGTCAAGTCACAGTACACCTGAACAAGCAAAAATAAAAATATCGCAAAGACCTGTCCGATTCTATTTTTTATTGGAGCTATTAGTTTTTTCATCGTATAATATTAAGAGTTTCAATGTTTATAAACGTTTTAGAGGTGTGCTGATTTTTGTTTAAAAGTGAATGGCTATGGATAAACTGCTTTTGAAAAATTTAAAATAGGAGATGTTTTCATTTTTAAATCCATAGGCGCTATAATTGGGAGTTTATTTTTTAAAATCTGTGAGGATATTTCATATGGGAATAGCGGAATGGCTGCAGGATTATCTGCCGATAGGTCACATAACTGATTATTGTTGACATTCTCTCACTTCATGATGCAATCATGCATTTCTCATGAAAAACAGGAGGATAATGTTATATGCAGTGTATGGATTAATAAGCCTGTCCTGATGGGGTGAACATATAAACATCATCCGGTTTTAAAAAATCCTGAAATTTCAATCTTGCTGTGTAAACCTTTTCCACATTCCAGTTTGAAGAACACTTTTCTCACTTGCCTCTTCTAACTTTAGGAATAGTTTCCAGGGCATGGAAAGCATCAAATAATCATTTGGAATGAAGTGTTTCATCTTGCTTCTTCCTGCAAAGTCAATCGGACTTAAAACAGGTTTCGGATTGTCGCTTTCATTTTCTCTAAAGGTAAAGCATCCGATAGCCTGACATCCTGATGCCTGTGGAGTCAAAAGATATGTGTCCTTGAGTCTAAATGAAGTGTTTATTTGAACTAATGCAGTTAGTTCAATAGGATTTGCTGTAAATATAACTGAATCAGGTATTTCTCCCTCTTTTAGATTTTCCAGTCCTTTAAAAATCACATAATCTTCGCTGTCATAAACAGGCCTTGCTTTTATGCCTTTCTTTGCAGTTTCAAAATCAGTATATATCCGCTCTCCATGCTCAAACATTTCACGTGTCGGTTTTGCCATGCCGCTTATCTTTTCAATATATTCCTCTCTGTCAGGTGCGGATTCAGCTCCGCAGGATAAGAATGATGCCTGAAAATCAATTGCATCTTCATCTATAAATCCGTCTCCCCAACCAAAACCTGCTGATACTCCTCCGCAAGTAACATTTTCACGGCCGAAACAAGTTGTTTTACGTTTGGCAATTGTCTGAGCAATAAAACTCATTGCACAACCTCCTTTACCGGATTTTGGAGATACTGCATCTTCCGGTTTGGCGTCACTTTTAATCAGAACGATTGGCGGAAATTTCATTTCTAGTTCTTCAGATATGCTGCTCTTCATAATAACAACTCCTTGCTATTAATGTTTGATTTTTATATTAAATATTGATTTTTAAAAAAAAACTATAACATTTAAATACTACTTATGATAATCTTTAATAAGAATTTATAAGAGGTGATAAATTATGCGTAAGATTACTGTGCTGTTATTGGGCCTGGTTCTCATCGGAATGCTAATTCCAACCGGATTTGCAACAGAGCCCAATATAGTAATAACTTATGGTGAGACAACTTATTCAAATTCGAATTATAAGGCATTTGTTGATAACTTCTTTGTAAAACAAGCAAACGTTGATATTGATAATGATGTTGGTATAAAAACAATCACTGCTGATCAGGTAAATCAGGTGTCAAGCGGCATAACAGGCAAATATTACAACTCAAACCAGATATTGTCCTCGGCACTTGTGGACTTAAGCGTCAACAGTGATTTGGCGGTAAGTGTTGACAAATCAAAAATCACCACAATAACTGGTGAAATGTACCTTTCAGCTTTAAAATCAGCTGGAATAACAAACGGACATGTATACGTAACCAGTCCGGTTCAGTCAACCGGAGAATCTGCTCTTGCAGGAATTATGAATTCATATGAAGATGTAACTGATGTTGTAATTCCATATAATGTAAAAGAGGCAGCAAACGACGAAATTTACACACAAGCTGAAATTATTAATAATTCCGGTGTAAGTGGAGACGAATTGGCCAGTCTGGTAAGCCAGGTAAAGGACGAAGTATCCAAAGGCAATATTACAGACCACAACACAATTGTAAATATAATCAACAATTATGTTGAAAACAACAACATTAACATAACAAATAATGATATAGAAAACCTGGCCGATTCAATAGAACAGGTACAAAACGTCCAAGGTGATGTAAACCAATATAAAAATCAGCTGAATGAGATTTTAGGCGATAACTCAACCGGCGGATTTTCACTTGACGGACTTTTCGACTGGATTAAATCCTTTATAAACGGGATTTAATTCCCAACTTTTTTTTTACGAAATTTATTTATTCCTTTTACACTAAATTAATAACAAGGTGTTATTAATGACTATTAAAAACTGTCCAAAATGCGGAAATGAGATTGGTGATGAGGATATTGAATTCTGTACTGAATGCGGACACAAACTATCTGATAAATTTATTCCTATGAAAAACAGCTCAAAAGGATTTTTCGATAATATCTGTGAAAAAACAAGCTTTCCTGTTATCGTATTTTCATTTATAATATTCGGGATCTTTTTATTTATCGGCGCAATACTTTGGTCATCATTTATGGCTAACGGTTCAATCGACCTTATGACATATCTTTTACTGACTGTTGTATTTTCAGTATTCTTCGGAGGAGTTTTTGTCGGATACTTCGGATGTAGGGATGAGACATATATTGTTCCAAACATTTCAATGTATCTTGGAAGCATGTTTGCAGTTGTTTTATGTGGAATTGGATTGATATTCACATTCCTGATGGGAATACTCTCAGCTTTAAGTTCAATTTTCTCATCAGGCATGTCAGGCAATTCCTATTCTCCGGCATATCAGCCTGCATCTCCGGGATTTTCTCCCTCAGTTGACTTGAGCTTTGTTTTTAAGTTGGTATTATTTGTTTTGCTGATTCCGGTTTCATCCTACCTTGGAGTATATCTGGGATACATTTTAAAACAAAATATTTAATTTTTTTAGTGTCTTAAACGCATTCAGATTCATAACTGCTGTTTTTGGACTGCTTTTCTGTTGCGCTTTTAAGATTTTCTTTATTTTAATCCGGTTTTAGTTGAACTGCCGGGAGGATTTCTTTAAACGCCGTGTCTTAAATAAATCACTGCTGGCTGGCATGCTGGTAAATAAGTTCACCAGATTCGTGTAAATTATTTTTACCATTTATAATTTTAATTAAACATGCATGGTTTTTAAAATAAATTATTCTATCGCCACAAAAATAATTTCACTTTTTCCATTACTGGACAGTTTTTAGTGAAAATTGCTGAAATTCATTTAGATTTTTTGTGTTTTAAATTTTAAACCATTGGATTAAAATTTGTTATTGACCTTAAAAAAATTATAACATTAGTTATTTATGAAAATAGCTTGTCTAATCAGATTATGGGGGAATTAAATAAGAAAATTATATATAAAAGAATCAGTATATTATAAATCATTATAAATATATGAAGGTGAAATCGTGAGTTTTGATATGAGCGGAAAAGTAACAATAGTAACTGGCGGTGGAAAAGGAATAGGATTCGGAATAGCTAGCGCATTTGCAAAAGCAGGATCAAATCTGGTAATCACCGGCAGAACAGAATCAACACTCCAAAAAGCGAAGGAAGAACTTGAAAATGAATATGGCATAAAAGTTCTTGCGATTGTTGCTGATGGAGGATATGAAGACCAAGTAAAAGATGCAATCGAGAAAATCGCTGATGAATTCGGAAGAATCGATGTACTGATTAACAATGCACAGGCTTCCAAGTCAGGATTAAAACTTGTGGAGCATTCCAAAGAAGATTTCGATTTGGCCATCAACTCCGGATTATATGCAGTATTCAATTTCATGAAATACGCCCATCCGTATCTTAAAGAATCAAAAGGTTCTGTAATCAACTTCGCATCCGGTGCAGGATTGTTCGGAAGAGACGGACAATCATCATATGCAGCTGCAAAAGAAGGAATCAGAGGATTGTCCAGAGTAGCAGCAACAGAATGGGGTCAGGACGGCATCAATATCAATGTTGTATGTCCTCTTGTAATGACTGCACAGCTAGAACAGTGGAGAGAAGAATATCCTGAAATTTATGAAAAAACCATTCAGGGCATTCCGCTACAAAGATTCGGTGATGCTGAAGGGGATATTGGTGGAACCTGTCTATTCCTTGCTTCTGATGCTGCAAGCTATATTTCCGGTGAGACAATCACCCTTCAAGGCGGATCCGGTTTAAGACCATAAGAAAAGACTTGTTTCTTTTCTTTTTTTTTTTACTTTAATATTTGATTTATTAGCAGGTAGTGTATTTTTCTCTTATTGTTTATTTCGAATATTTTTTAAAAACTCAATGTCATTTATTCTTTTTTCCTTTAACTTAATATATTACTTGTTATAAAATTATTACTAATGCAATATTGATTTAATGTTGTAATTTTTGATTAGTGATTTGTTTTAAAGGTATTTTGTATGTCAACTCAAAGTGAAGCAGTATTGGAGAATAATCTGATTAAGCGATTATCTGAAAACGGATATGAATTTGTTAAAATTAAAAATGAAGATGAATTATTGGAAAATTTCAGAATTCAATTAAATAAGTTAAATGATTGCAAATTGACTGATGAGGAATTTGACAAGATCTTAATATATTTGGATCAAGGTTCGATTTTTGATAAAGCAAAAAAACTAAGGGACTATTATTTTATTGACAGAAAAGACGATCCTTTTTATATTAAATTTTTAAACCAGAAGGATTGGTGTAAAAATATTTTTCAGGTTTCTAATCAAATTACAATGGAATGCAAACATAAAAATAGATATGATGTAACTGTATTGATTAATGGGTTGCCATTAGTTCAAATTGAACTTAAAAGAAGAGGTATGCCTTTAAAAGAAGCATTTGATCAAATTACGAGATATAAGTTACATTCATATAAAGGGCTTTTTAATTATATTCAGATATTTGTTGTAAGTAATGGAATCAATACAAAATATTTTGCTAACGGATTAAAAAAAGACCTTCAATTTGAGTTTACTTTTTTCTGGAAAGACAAAAAGAATAATAATATCCGTTCGTTAGATGATTTTGCAGATACATTTTTAGAGAAGTGCAATCTTGCAAAGATGATTTCTAAATATGTGGTTTTAAATGAGTCTACAAAAAGACTAATGGTTTTAAGAGCTTATCAGATGTATGCTGTTGAAGAGGTAATACATCAAGCACTGGAAATTAAACAGAACGGTTATGTCTGGCACACGACAGGCAGTGGAAAAACAATTACCTCATATAAGGTAAGCCAATTGCTTGCAGAAAATAAATCCATCTATAAAGTGATATTTGTTGTGGATAGGCGTGATTTGGATTTACAGACAAATAAGGAATTTAACAGTTTCTGTGATGGATGTGTTAATACAACAAAACATACTGGTGCACTAATTAAAAATTTAACAACTGAGGGTAAGGGAAAATTAGTAACTACAACTATCCAAAAATTATCAAAAGCGGTTAAAACTGCAGGAGATAAAGCCAAACTTCAAAAAATTAAAGATAAAAATATTATTTTAATTTTTGATGAGTGTCATAGAAGTCAGTTTGGTGAAATGCATAGGACAATTACAGATTTTTTCACAAATTCCCTGTCATTTGGTTTTACAGGTACTCCTATTTTTGCCGATAATTCTGATGGAACAAGAACTACAAGCGATATTTTTGGTAAAAAACTCCATGAATATGTTATTAAAGATGCAATTGCTGATAATAATGTTTTAGGTTTTTCTGTTGATTACTTTGGTGGCGCTAAATTAAGTACACAAACGGATAAAGAAGTTAATAAGATCAACACTAAGGAATTCTTAGAATCGGATAATCGTTTAAATCAAATTGTGGATTATATTATTAAAAGTTATGACCGTAAAACTAGAAATAGGGAATTTAATGCAATGTTTACTGTTTCTAGAGGCGGAGTGATACATAAATATTATGATTTGTTTAAAAAGAAGGATCATGATTTAAAAATCGCCACTATATTTACTTTTAAAGCTAATGAAGATTTAAGCGAAAGTGAACACTCTCAGGATTTATTGGATAAATATATTCAAGATTACAATAATATGTTTGAAACAAATTTCACCAGTGATGATTTTAAACAGTATCATGCCGATGTTTCTAAAAGAATGAAAAACAGAGAAATTGATTTATTATTAGTTGTTGATATGTTTTTAACAGGATTCGATAGTAAATTTTTAAATACGCTTTATGTGGATAAGAATTTACAGTATCATGGATTACTTCAAGCATTTTCCCGAACAAATCGTATCTTTAACAAACGTAAATCCCAGGGCAATATTGTTTGCTTTACCAATTTAAAGGATAATGTTGATAAATCCATTACATTATTCTCTAATCCTGATGCACTGGACCATATTATTTTACCTCCATATGAAACATTTGTTAAATGGTTTAATGAAGGCCTTGAAAGATTATTTAAACTTGTCGAAACTGCTGCTGAATCATTGAATCTTCAAAGTGAAAATGATAAGAAAAATTTTGTATTAATATTTAGGGATTTAATTAGGAATAAAAACAAATTAGATATCTTCACGGAATTTACTTGGGATGATGTTAAAATTAACGAACAGGAATTCAATGATTTCAAAAGTGCTTATTTAGATATTTATGATGAGTTTAAACCTCATGATAATGACGGCGAATCTGTTTTAGATGATATTGATTTTGAATTGGAACTTCTTAGAACTGATCAAATTAATGTAGATTATATATTGAATTTATTAGCTGATTTGGATATGAATAGTCCTAGTTTTGAGCATGATAAACATCGCATTATCAGTATTATGAAAGAACATGAGAATTTGCGCAGTAAGATTGATCTAATCGAAAAATTCATTAATGAAAGATTAGGCAACATTGATAGTAAAGTTACAAATGTTGGTGAGGAATTTGATAACTTTATGAGATATGAAAAAAAACAAGCTATGTGCGAAATTGTTGATGAAGAACATTTAAATGAGGGTGTTGCTCGTGAGGTCTTTGAACTTTTTGAATTTTCCGGTAAACTTGATGATGATTTAATTAAACAATCATTCATTGATAAATTGAAGTTTAAAGAACGTAAAAATAAGGTCAACACAATCAAATTTAAAATTATGGACTTATTTGAAAGATTTAATTATTAATTTTATTTGTCATTAATAATTAATTACTAAAAAAATCAAAAAGTTTATATATTGTTGTTCCATAAATAATTATTTGTCATTAGTAATTAATTACAATTAATTTGTTGCTTATGAATAAATATTGTGAAATGATTTAAAATGAAGGATGTTATTAATATAAAATATGTTCAGGATCATCAAGAAGAAATTCTTAAAATAGAAGATATTATTCCCTCCCGCATATTCGAATGCATATCTGATGAAAAAATTAAAGAATATTTTGAATACAATAAACAAAATAGTGAATTTTTTGCAAAGGAATTTAAGAGCGTAGAGGAATGGGTAACTTCTGAAGAAACTGTATTGGATGAGGATTTTCCCGAAGATATTATAAACTTATTGGTAGATTGGGTTGATTGTTATCCTCAATTTGAAAAAGTATTAAACAGGGAATACTTTGATGAATTCATTGAAAATGATGGTGTTTTAGACCAATCTGATGAATTAAATGAGATAGAAAAGAGATTTCACAAGGTAATAATGCATAGAGTAGGATATTTGATTGAAAAATTTAAAATAGAGTTACCTCATATCAATCAGGAATTATCTGTGAAGACTGATTTCTTTTCACAAGAAAGTTTTCCAGTTCCAGGTATGTATGGTGGATTTTATTATTTCTTAACAATAGAAAATGGTGATTATGTATTGTATTCAGATAGTTGGTCTCGCATAGCCGGAGGTTCTGGACAAACTCACAGAATCACTGCTTTTGACTGTGAACTTATAGATGAAGGTTTTGTATAATGATTGTAAAAAAACTAGAAGATATAGCTGATGTATTTTCAGGAGTGCAAATATCTAGATTCATTGATTTAAATGGAAATAAGATTCCGATTATTAAAAATAAGTTTATCAATGAAAACATTTTAGATTATTACAATGAAAATATTTCTAAAAGCATTAATAAAAAATATTTTTCAAAAAAGGGAGATATTTTAATTTCCCTCTCACAACCAAATACGGTTAGCATATTAAAAGAAGAGGGATTTCTCATTCCAATGTATTTTGCGGTTATCCGATTAAATGAAGGATATGATCATTCTTTTATTTATCATTTAATCAGTAGCGAATCTTTTCACAAAAAATTACACATTTTTCTTGAAGGCGGTGCTTTAAAAGTTATTAAAGTTGCAGATTTAAAAAAAATGAAAATCAATATTCCAAATCTCGAAAAACAGAAGGGATATGGCAAATTTTTTGATTTAATCGATGAAAAAAATAGGTTATTGGAAAATAAAAAAGAATATAATAAAAAGATTAAAGAGTATTTAGTTCAAACTCAAATAAAAGGTGAATAAATGTCAAATTATCAAAATAGCTTGGAAAGTAAACTTTGGGCAATAGCAGACGAATTAAGAGGTAATATGGATGCAAACGAATTCAAGAATTATATTCTTGGATTTATTTTTTACAGATACCTGTCTGAAAAATTAGAATTACACATGAATGAAGAGTTAAAAGAAGATGATTTAACTTTTGAACAGGCATGGGTTGATGAGGACTACAAAGATGATTTAATGGATGAGGGTATTTCATCTTTAGGTTATTTTTTAGAGCCCCAATATTTATTTAGTAGCGTCATTGAAAAAGCAAAGGTTAATGAATTTATTTTAGGAGATTTGATTAAATCTTTAAATTACATCAGTAATTCTTCAATGGGTGCAAAAAGCCAGGAAGACTTTAGTAATCTTTTTGAAGATGTGGACTTAAACTCATCAAAACTTGGAAAATCAGATGATGATAAAAATAAATTAATCTCAAGAATTTTATTAAATCTTAATGATATTGATTTTAAATTAGATGATGATGAATCAGACATTTTAGGGGATGCATATGAATATTTAATAAGTCAATTTGCATCAAGTGCCGGTAAAAAAGCAGGGGAATTTTATACTCCTCAAGAAGTATCAAAAATACTTGCAAAAATTGTCACTTTTGGAAAGAATAAAATTAGAAATGTTTATGACCCGACATGCGGATCAGGTTCATTGCTCCTAAGGGTTTCTAAAGAAGCTCAAGTAGGTGATTTTTGTGGTCAGGAATTAAATCAAACAACATATAACCTGGCAAGAATGAATATGATACTTCACGGTGTTAAATATGGTGATTTTGATATTAAACAAGGAGATTCACTAAAATATCCTCAGCACATCAACACTAAATTCGAAGCAATAGTGGCTAATCCTCCATTTTCTGCAAAATGGTCCAGTGATAAATCATTTTTAGATGATGAAAGATTTGCAGCATATGGTAAACTTGCACCAAAATCAAAAGCGGATTATGCATTTGTACAACACATGATTTATCACCTGGAAGAAAATGGAACAATGGCAATTGTTTTACCTCACGGAGTTTTGTTTAGAGGTGCTGCAGAAAGTGTAATACGTAAATATCTCATTGATGAGAAAAACTACTTAGATGCAGTAATAGGCATTCCAGCTAATGTATTTTATGGAACAAGCATACCCACTGTCATTTTAGTATTCAAAAAGTGCCGTGAAGATGATTATGATGTATTATTCATTGATGCAAGTAAAGACTTTGAAAAAGTTAAAAATCAGAATAAATTAAGACATGAAGACATTGAAAAAATCATAAATACTTATGCAAATCGTGAAGAGATTGATAAATATTCACATAAAGCAAGTCTTGATGAAATTCGTGAAAATGATTTCAATTTAAACATTCCACGTTATGTTGACACTTTCGAAGAAGAAGAACCTATAGACTTGGATAAAGTTGTATCTGAACTTAAAAAGATAAATGAAGAAATGAAAGAAGTTGATGCTGAAATTAAAAAGTACTGTGATGAGTTAGGTATTCAAGCACCAATATTCGAGTGAGTTGGTTTTATGAGTGAAGAAAAGTTAGTACCTAAACTACGATTTAGTGGATTTGATGA
>NZ_JAUNXI010000011.1 GCF_030539875.1 Methanobrevibacter sp. | reverse complement strand
TTTAATTAAAAATCAACTGGTCTGCCAAAAACTAATTTTGGCGGACACCCTAAAAGGAAAAAATATAATGTTTGTAGCTACAGGATCAGAAGACATTTTCAACAAAATACAGGACAAACTTGATTCAGCAGTACGGATATTTGAACCATATTTGATAGGACCATTGTCCTACGATGAAGTGTCTGATGCAATCAAAATTCCGATTAAAAAACAAAATGTGATATTTGAAGAGGATGTCATAAAAGGAATATATGAATTATCCAATGGAATCCCATATTATATGCAGATTCTAGCTTACAGTTGTTTTGAAGAAGCTAATGATGATAAAGTGACTATTGATGAGTTTAAAAAGGCATCAGTGTACTCTTTAAACATTTTGTATCAACGTGAATTTAAAGCATTATTCGCCAAATCCACTACAGAGGAGCGAAAGATACTATGCTTAATGGCTGAAAGTGAGGAAACAATCTTGTCCTATTCCTATATAAAGGAGAATGCCCATCTAAACTCAGAACCTTCAGCATTGCTGAAAAGTTTAATTAACAAAAATATGATAATAAAGCCAGCAAGGGGTAAATACAAATTAAAAAATAATCTTTTCAAATTATATCTGAAAAGTCTGAGGATAAATCAGGATACTGGATTAATTGGCTAGGGTAAATCTCCATAATTACTGAGCATCTTTGGAACATTTCATATTATGTAATGGAAATTCCATTATAATGCGCAAAAAACACATTGCATTACAATAACCAATGGTAGTTCTGGTCTTCCAAAAATTTTATAATCATCAAAAAATAAATTCCATATCAGAGTTTCAGTGCCAGAATGTGATAAGTATCAGAACTTTTTTTTTATACGTGTTATACGAATTGTCCGTGTTATTTTTGGGTTTCTTTATATAAATTAAAGGGTTTTTAGTGATGAAAAATCGATAAGTATTGGAACTTTTTTTCATGTTTTTTCAACGAACAAATAAAATAATTAGGATTATATATAATGAAAAATACATTATACTACAATATATAATGAAAAATTAATTATATAATTAAAAGTACATTATAATACAATACATAATGCAAATTGGATTACATGAGGGTTACATATGGATGAAATTGCAAGCATTACAAATACAAATTTAACCGAAACACAATTCTACAATAGAGTAGATGAAATTAACATGTTGTCAAATTTATTGGCTAGCACTGAATTCAATTCATCACCAACTATACTGTTGACAGGAATTAGGGGAGTGGGAAAGACAGCACTCATCAAAAAAATTAAAAATAAATTTGACAAGGAATATTTGGTTGTCGATATTGACTTGTCAAGAAGCAATGCATACCAACAGAAAAACCTGACAAGAGGCAGTATAATCAAAATAATCTATGACTCAATAATAAAATCCTCAAAGGAATTCGGCTTAAGAACAGTTGGCAAACAAATAGAAAAATACTTCAAAACAAATAAATTCAAAATAGATAAGATTCTATCTTACGAACACATTCCAATACCAGTCTTTGAAAGAGAGGACAATTATGCAAAATTAGCGGACTTTGTAATGGAATTGCCTCAAAAAATTTATGAAGACAACAGTGACAAATTGAAAGGAGTATTCATTTTCATTGACGAAATCCAATTGATTAAAGATTTGGACAATGTGGACAAATTCTTATGGTATATGCGTAGCTTCATTCAAAACCAAAAGAATGTTGCATACATATTTTGCGGTAGTATGAGTTTAAAGGACAGCCTGATCAATGATTTAAATGGAAAAGATGGTGCATTTGGAGGAAGAATGCTGACAATTGAAATACATCCGTTTTCAAAGCAAACCACCATAGATTATATTAAATCACTTTCAAGGAACATACAAATGGATGTTGGGGCATCTGAAAGATTTTACAAATGCACTCGTGGAATACCATATTACATCAACATATTTGCAAAAATTCTTCCGGAGAACATAACCTTAACAGAAAATAACATTATCGAGTTATTTAAAGATTCAATCGACTATCTTGCACTACATTTTGTATTCATGTGGTCTAAATTAACATTTCAAGAACAAAAAATAGTAATTTCTTTACTTGACAACCCTAAAAAAAGAATTGAAATAGCTAACTCATTAGAAGTTACTAGCGGTTCACTTAATAGGCCATTAAATCGCCTGCTTGACTTTGACTTGATTGAATATGCAAATGACAAATATCAGATTACAGATCCAATATTTACCTATTGGCTTAAGAATAGTTATGAAAAAAATGGAATATATCCATTCAGAAGCATTTAATCAACATTAGGTTGTTAATGACTTCAAAAATTTATAATCATCAAAAAATAAATTCTCTATCAGAGTTTTAGTGCTGGGAAAGGGTAAGTATAAGAACTTTTTTATAAGTTTATACGAAATGTTCGTATTTTTTAGGTTTTAATCAGGTTTTTAAAAGTTAGTTTGTGATAAATAATATCCTATATGCCTACATTATTTGGTCGTTTAAAAAACTATGTATATATAAACAATTGGTCGTTTAAAAAACTAAAGTATATAAATTGTAAATATCTAATAATTATATAACTAAAAAAATATTTCGGAGAAACATCATGGAAAACAATGAAAAAAGGCAATATTTATTTAATATCTTAAAAACAACACCTGATATTGTAGAATATTCAATTAAAATGTCAGATAATGAATTGAATAAAAGAAATGATTTTTTTGAACTAAAAAATAGAATTGATTTATTTCTTGATAACGGCAGTGATGCCAGATTTTACATAATGCCTGGACTACGCGGTGTTGGAAAGACAACTATTTTATTTCAACTTTATGATTACTTAACCAATACAAGAGAAATTAATCCAAATCAGATATTATACCTTGATTTAGACAGGCTTAAAGATCAAGGGGAATTCAATATTTTAGATTATACTGATTTATTTATTAAGGATATTAATGAGGAAGCTTATTTGAACAGGAATCCATTATTTATTTTTGTTGATGAGTCACAATATTCAGATAATTGGGACCATGTTGGAAAAATCATTTTTGATGAAAATAAAAAGGTATTCTTAATATTCACTGGTTCAGACGCATTAAATCTAGAATATTCCATGGATTCAGCTAGACGTTCTATTAAAAAGGGAATATATCCTCTAAATTTTTCAGAATATCTATACTTAAAATATGATTGCAGCATGCCTGAAAATATTAGTCAAACACTTTTTAACATGATTTTTTCTGGTGAAATTGAAGATTCTCTAAAAATTGAGAAGCAAGTTCAACTTAATGTTTATAATAAGTTTAAAAGGGATTCTGATAAAATTTGGCAGGATTTTATTCAATATGGTGGATTGCCGTCTTCATTTAATTTACCTCATCAAGAAGTTATCCAAACAACAATTGATATAAAAAATAGGGTTCTTGAAAAGGACTTGGATTTAATTTCATCATTCACAACTCCTATTCGCCAATCCTCTTATTCAATTTTAAATACAATTGCTCTTCAAAAACCAGGGTCTCTGTCAGTTCAAAAATTGGCGAATAATTTTGAATTATCTAAAACATCTGTTTTAAATATTTTAGAATCATTTTGCAATGCTCATTTGATTTTCAGTGTGGATGCCTATGGTTCAATAACTAAAAGAAATAGATACCCCCGTGAATATTATTTTTTATCAACTCAGATGAAAGCTTGCATTTATCAATTAAATGGCCAATCAACACAAACTAAAGGAGATTATTTTGGATCATTACTGGAAAATTATGTTGCCTCTTCATTATTCATGATGAAAGAGAAAACTAAAAGGGATTTTGGAATATTCTATGATTCAAGGAAAAAGAGTAATGTTGATTTTTTAATTAATACAATTATGGGAGATATAATTCCTATTGAAGTGGGTATTGGTGATAAAAATAAAAGGCAAATAAAAAATGCTATGAATAAATATAATTCTGATTTTGGAATTGTAATTTCAAATAAAACTCAAAGTATTGTTAAAGATGATGGGGTAGTATTCATTCCAATTAAAACATTTTCATTAATGTAAATTGGATTAAGTTGCTACAATTCCAACAATATAAATTGAGGTTTGAAATACCTTCCAAAATTTTATAATCATCAAAAAATAAATTACATATCAGAGTTTTAGTGCTGAAAATTGATAAGTATCAGAACTTTTTTATAAGTTTTATACGAATTGTTCGTGTTATTTTAGGGTTTATTTATATGGAATTGTTTTTAAAAGTTAGTTTTCAATAGCTTAACTGATGTTAATATTAACAGAGAATTGGATTGTGAAGCTTATTCATTAACTGATAATATTTTAATTGTTTCCAACTTATCATTCCTCATGTTTTGAATAGCTAATGATGTCTGTTATTTCTTCTTTTTGCAGTTTTTGTTATTTCTTCATGATAGAAATAATTTACAACAATTGGCGGTTCATCAAAAGGATGTATGATAGAGTCATCATCCCTAAGATACAGCAATCCTTGATTTTCGCAGTATTCCTTAAGTTCATTATTCAGACTCTTCCAATAGCCTCTATCTTTTTTATTATATGTCAAATCATATAATGGAAATAAATCAGGATAATTTTCTTTAATATAATTTAAGATGGTTGATTTATAGTCGCCCCTCAAGTTTAAATTTTCAAGCCAAATCAAATTGCAATAATCTTTGGTTTTGTTAATAATGGATGGAACATCAGTAATTTCAGGAAATATTGGTGAGATAAAACATGTTGTTCTAATTCCTTCATCATATAATGTTTTCATGGCTTTAAGGCGTCTTTTTATACTTACAGCATCATCCATATCATTTTTAAAGTTTTCATCTAAAGTATTGATTGAAAAAGAAACTCTAACGTTTTCAAATGATTTCAACAAATCCAAATCTCTTAGTATCAAATCGGATTTTGTTGCAATGCTCAATCCTACATTGGCACCTTGTAATTGTTCCAGCAATGTTTTTGTTCTTTCATATTTTTCTTCAAGTGGTTGGTATGGATCAGTAACTGAGCTGATAAACATTGTTTTTCCATCATATTTATGAGGATTTTTAATTTCATCCCAGTATTTTATATCCAAAAATTCTCCCCAGGGTTCTGTGTGTTTTGAAAAGCATTTCATGAAGGAGGCATAGCAGTATTTACATGCATGAAGACAGCCTAAATATGGATTTACTGAAAAGTCACACACCGGCAGATTTGATTTTGTAATTACATTTTTCACTTCTTTTTCAGTGATTAACACATTCATGATTATAATTTGTTCTTCATTATATGAATATTTCTGGATTCTTGAAAACACAAGAAACTTAAAAAAATAATTTAAATCCTCGAAAGCCAATATGCAAATATTTCTGAAATTTTTTCATCAAAACAAATTGTTTTATCTTTGTTTTGAGATATTGCCTGCGATGAACTTCTGTTTAACCTAATTAATGTGGTGTTTGGATTTTCATAGGTCATCTGTTCAAATGGATATCTTATTATTGAAGGTGTGTTAAAGCCAACGCCCAACTCTAAAAATACGATGTTTCTGTCTTCATCAGCATGTTCTAAATATTTAGAATAATTATTATACATTTCCATCCATTTTTCATCTTCAACAAATGTATTGTCAACCCTTAGATTCAAGGCCATTTCTTTTCCGCAGACCGGACACTTCGGTATTAAATCAGTGGGGATTCTACAATCGTTAATGTTTCGAACAGCTTTAAAAACAAAATCCTTATTTGAATATAGTTTTTCATGGCAGGGTTCGCTGCATTGGAAAAGGCCGTAGTCACCCTGAGTTGCAAAAATCCTATTGTCTTCAAAACCATTTATCCAAAATTGATGTTCTACATTGGTTGTCAGCACAAAATACTCCTTATCTCCAACCAGTTCCAATAGCTGTTCATATAATCTGGTTTTCCCAACAGAATACCTGTTCATATAAACATGACGGGACCAGTATGCCCATTTTTCCTCGGAAGTTTTGAATGGATAAAATCCGGAAGAATACATGTCAGTCAAACCATATTTCTCAATGAAATCCTTGAAATTATCTTCAAAACGTTTTCCTGAATATTCAATGCCTGCAGCTGCAGAAAATCCCGCACCTGCACCAACAAGAATATAGTCCCCATCATTAATGGTGTCATATGCCTTGTCTAATCTTTTAGTGAAATGTTTCATATTTTTCTCCTAAAACAATAAATCCTTATATGTTGTATAGCTTTCATCTGAAAACACGTCAAAAATCACATGCTTCAAACTGGTTTTATTTGAATTCAAATACTCTCTAACGGTATCAGTAGCTATTTTAGCCGCCAAATCCTGTGGAAAATTAAACACTCCAGTTGAAATGCCACAAAATGCCAATGACTCTAAATTATTTTCACTTGCAATTTCCAAACAAGACCTATAGCAATTCTCTAATGCTTCACAATCGCTTTTGGAAGGTTTTGAGTCATGAGGGATTGCGGGGCCAACAGTATGAATCACATATTTTGAAGGCAGATTATAGGCACTTGTGATTTTGGCTTTGCCCACTTCTTCGTCGTGTCCTTGTAGCTGCATCATGCTGTTGCATTCCTCTCTGAGCTGCAATCCGGCTACTGAGTGAATCAGGTTGTCAATGCAATTGTGAAGGGGAATAAAACAACCTAATAATTTTGAATTTGCCGCATTGACAATCCCGTCAACTTTCAAAGTTACAATATCTCCCTGCCAAAGCATGATTTTGCCGTTGACATCAGTTATATCCTCAACTGAAGTCAAATCTTTTCCTAATGTTTCGGCAGTTAAGAAATCATCCTGAACTTTTAAAAATTCGTCTGAAATTTTTAAGGGCATTCTTACATTCATTAAAGAGCGAAGCAGATTTCTTTTAGCTTTGTAGTCTTTTGGAATTTCAATAGTTTCATTTCTCTCATCAATCAAATAATTAATTAGAAAATCAAGTTGTTCTTCTCTACTCATCTAATTCTCCTTAGTCGAATAATTTAATCAATATCTAATGTGTCTTTAAAAATCTTTATAAATTCATCAGATTCGGCATCTGTTGCGGAATCATCTTTTTTTAAAGTGAATATGGCCAGTTCATAAAGGATTCTATTCATTCTTTTTCCTTCTTCAGTCAGGCAATATTCTGTTATTTTGGAGTCATCCATATTGGTTTTTGAAATCAGTCCATTTGATTCCAAATCTTTTAAGCATTCGGTTAAAACCTTATTGCTTAATTTAGGTTTATCCTCCTTGAATTCTTTGAATCTTTTTTTGCCGAAGAACAGATCCCTAATGATTAGAAAGTGCCATTTTCCGCTGATGATTTTTAAGGTTTCGTTTACTGGACAGTAATTGCTTTCGAATTTAGCCATAATATCACTTTTCCATTTGGATATGAATTTATCTATTGGCGATTATTAATAAAATTTTAGTTACGTAAAAGTAACTAAACGCTATAATCAATTATTAGTAACTTTAAAGTAACAAAAAGCTTATATTTGCCATAAAACTAATTTATAATTAATACTAAATAAAATAAAACGATTTAGTATTAATAAATTAAGGTGATATAAATGAAAGATGTAATCAAATTCTTAACTGAAAACCCTCAGCAATATCTCGCAACTATAGGACTTGATGGAAACGCAAAAGTAAGGCCTATACTATTCTACTTTGCAGAAGATGATAAACCATACTTCTGTACCAGCAACCAAAAGCCAATGTACAAGGAATTGGATGCAAACCCTAACTTTGAAATGACTGCAGCCACTCCCGAATTCCAATGGCTCAGAATTGCCGGAAAAGTGGAATTCGTCGATGATTTGGAAATCAAGCAAAAGGTAATTGATGCAAATGATCTTGTAAAGACATTATATGAATCCGGTGACAATCCGATATTTGAAGTATTTACCATTAAAGAAGGTAAAGCAACCATTGCTGACTTTTCCGGAGAGCCTCCAAAAGTTTATGAAATTTAAATTATGTTAACATTATGTTAACACATTTCTTTTTTTAACATCCACATCACATGTTAATTTTTAAAACTTCTTGATATAGGTTTTTTAACTCTTATTTTCAATATTCTAGCCATTAATGTTAATGATGATTTATTTAATCAAATTCACGGTTTAAAATGACTTTCAAAAAGTTTATAATTAATTAGAATAAATTTTTTAGTAGAGTTTTTGTGGTTCAAATTGATAAGGCTGCGAACTATATCATACGTTTCATACGAATTGTTCGTAAACATTCGTTTCAAACCATAAAATAAGATTAGTTTGTATTTTTGCCTATTTTAGATTTCAACTTATAATTTTCACGATTATTTAATATTAGTTATTTATGATAAGAGGTTTCATCAAATATGTGGATATTAGTTTTTTTTTGGTTTTTCCAGCATACGGTCTTATGAATATTGTTTCTAATGCTTTTAGTTTCCCATCATTTTTTAAATCTTCATAGTTACTTCCTGCACTAATTAAGAAATTTGCCACATCCATTGTTTTCATTGTAGCCGGACTTCCATCCTCCTAGTCGTATTTGAATCCTTTAGTGAATACTCTTGCGAAATATCCCACTAATTTTGCCGGCGCATCCATCCAGAACAATGGGAATATGAAAGTTAATAGGGTTTGCATTGCTGATTTTTTCCTTGTTCAATCAGCATATCCTCAGATAATGGTGACTGGATATTATTGTTTTCTCTTATGTATTCCTCTTCTGTGATATCTGAGTATCCGGCTTGGGTCATATGCTATGATATCCATCTTCTCCTCCGATTGACCCGACATTGCCGAAGTTGTATCTGTTAGTACCTCTAGTCTTTATATCAACGTAGGCAGCCTATTGGAATTACTTTTACATCATCTTCTGTGGTATAAGCGAATTTGCCCCCTGTAATAACTGCTAAAAATTTAGGTTCTTTGAATTTCCTCTCTTTTAACAAATTTTTTAATTTTAATAAGTTTTTAGCTCCTTTTTCTATTTCAGCACTGCCAAGTTTAAATTCAATCAAAGCATAATCTCCATTTTCTAAATGTATTACACAATCAGCTTCTAAACCATTTCTATCCCTATAGTAAGAAATTTCTCCCAATTTCTCACTTGTATAAATTCTTAAGTCCCTGATGCATAATGTTTCAAAAATAAAACAGAATGTGTTCAAATCATCTATTAGGCTTTGCGGAGATAAACCTAGAGAAGCAACTGCAATTGACGGGTCGATAAATTCTTTTTTAGGTGTTGATCTGACTTTTGGATCGTATGTTTGGAGACCATGCCGGAACATCCTCTATGACAAATAGTCTCTTTAACGCATTGGTATAATTATAATGGGTATTTTTACTGATACTAAGTTCAGAATTTATGTCTGCTAGAATAGTTGAGTTTGACGCTAATGTGGAAATGTTTCTGGAATATGATTTCAATATTTTCCTTACTTTTTGGGGGTCACGTTTAACATCATCAAAGGAGGACACATTGATTTCACAAATGTTTTTCACATAAGACTTTGCCACGAACAGTTGTGCCTTTTCGGATTTTTTATTTAAACTTTCAGGCCAACCTCCTCTACATGCAGCAAAGATTACATCGTTAACATTTAAATCAGAACTAATGCCATTGATATTCATATCAGGATTTTTAAATTGTTCTAAAATTGAAATTTTACCATTTGATTCACTGC
Organism: Methanobrevibacter sp.; assembly: GCF_030539875.1. Lineage (NCBI taxonomy): Archaea > Methanobacteriati > Methanobacteriota > Methanobacteria > Methanobacteriales > Methanobacteriaceae > Methanobrevibacter > Methanobrevibacter sp. Next base: position 58,015 of record NZ_JAUNXI010000011.1, on the reverse strand, counting down.
TTTCATAAAGGCTCATTGTTCTTATAAGAACTCTGTGGATTCTACCTGTGCCGGTATGCATTATTTCCGCTTCATCAATGGTAGTTGAACCTGTCAGGATGTATAATCCATCTTCATGAAGTTCATCAACACTATTTCTCATTGCATCCCATAAAATAGGAGCCATCTGCCATTCATCAATAAGTCTAGGCTTCATATAATTGTTGTGCAACTTTGCATTATATTATGTGACTTATTTGCATAATAAAAATCAAGATTTTGAACAACCTCCAAAAATTTATAATTGCCAAAAAATAAATTCGCTATCAGAGTTTTAATGATGGAATTTGTAATCATCGGAACTTTTTTATAAGTTTTATACTATTGTTCGTATTTATATGAATTTTATTATTTAAAGAAAAACCTTTAATCGAATTTTTAGTGATGAAAACCGTAGGTATATGTATATTCAGTTAGAATTCCATATTGTCTGTAAATCTTAGCTTACAGTAGTTGAAGAAAAAAAGATGACAAGTAACTATGGTTGAATTTAAAAAAACATCTGTGTATTTATTAAACATTTTAGCCCAACGTGAATTCAAAGCATTATTTGGCAAATCCACTAAAATTCAAAGATTCATTTATCAAAAAATAAATTATGCATCTGTGTTTTTAGCACCTGAAAATTATTATCATCGGAAATTTTTTTTATGATTTAAACGAACAGTTCGTATTATTTTTATTTTTATTTTTTGTTTTTGTATAATTATTTTATACATTTTTTATAATTTTGTTTAATTTATATGAAATAGTTATATTTATTAACTAATACTTATCATATATATCTATACATTCTGGGGGGCAGCTATGAACGAACAAAAACCTATTCAAATATTTTCAGACTTAAATGAAAAATTTGGTATTAATGTTATAAAAAGTCCGGTAAAACTCATAATTCTTGAAATGCTTAGGGACAGAGACATGGAATTCGATGAAATTGTTAGTAATGTCGGAAAATCCAAATCTACAGTTTCAGTTCACTTGAAAAGTTTAAGAGAAACTGGAATCATTTCTTATAGGGTCAATCCTGCTGATAATAGAAAAAAAATATTCTACCTAAATTCTAAATTTATAGGTTCTGTAAACATTACCGAACCTAAAAAAATTGAAGAGACTCAATCGGATTATTTGATAAAACACATTGTTGATGAAGAGGCTCAATTTTCAACTTTACTGTTCCACACCTTAAAAGCAATGCTTATTCAAGAAGGAATCAATATTGATCCGATTTTACAATCAACAGGAAATCAAATCGGCAAATCCCTTTTTTATAAACTATATGATGATGATTTGGAAGTGTTTATGAATAATTTAGCTAATTTTTGGGAAAATAAAGGTTTAGGTAGACTGACCTTTGAGATAGGTCAAACAATTAAAGTCACAACCTATGACTGCTTTGAATGTGAATTACTTCCAAAAACAGGAAAACCTGCCTGTTTTTTAGACACAGGGATTTTTGAAGGTTTATTCACACTATTCTTCAATCTACCTGTAAGGGTTATTGAAACTCAATGTTATACAATGGGTGATCAGAAGTGTATGTTTGAGATAGAGCCTCAAAGCATAAAAACTTATTAATCATCTCTAAATTTTATGACGGTTGTTGTAAGGTAGGGTTTTTCGTGAGAAAATCCTTCAATTATTTTTTCATTTTCACGGGTGCAGTTCTGCACTGAATAAATCTCTTTTTTCCTTTTGTCGTTTTCAATTTTTGATTCAAGTTTGGAAGTGTTTCTTGATGCTTTCATAAGAACAACGGAATCACTGTATTCTAAAACCTGTTTTAGTCTGTCATCGATTTTCGGAACAATAGTCAATATTTCATTTTGCTCCACCAATGCTTCATTTTTAGTAGCGGCACATGCAGTAAATGATGTGATTCCAGGAATAGTTTCTATTTCGTATTCATCTTTTAATATTTTTTGAACATAAGAATAAGTGCTGAATATTGAAGTATCTCCAAGTGTAATAAATGCAACATCTCTTCCTGTGTTGAGATATTGTGCAATCAGTTCAGATGCACTTTTCCATACTTTTTTAAGTTCTTCTTTATTTTCAATCATAGGAAAAATAGGTTCAACAATCATTACTTTTTTATAATCTTTTCTTTCTTTAAGGACAGGTCTAACAATAGACAATGCAATACTTTCTTTTTCTTTAGATGATTTTGGTGAAAAAACCACAGGGACAGTCTTTAAAACCTTTGCAGCTTTTAAAGTTAATAATTCAGTATCTCCAGGTCCAACACCAATTCCTATTAATTTTCCTTTTTTTACCATATAATCACTTTAATTTACAATTCTTTGTTTTGTTTGTTATTTTGCAAATGCTCTTTCTATAATTTATTTATATTATACCTATCTAATATATGTTTAATGTCAAATTCTATGTTTTGTCCAAATTGCGGAATGTTAAAAAGTAATTGTACTTGCGGAAAATATCCTAGAAAGGAATCAAAAGCTTCAACAAATTTATTCAGTTTTTCAAAACCTCGCAGCTCGTCAATTCTGGATGATGAGATTCCTGAAGTGTATTCGGTAGATGATTATAAACTTGATGAAGGAACTGCAGCTTATATAAAAGAGCTACATCCTAATATTGATGATGAGATAATTGAAAACTTTCCATTTGATGAGCCTAGAGAGGGTCAACTTGAGATTATTCAAAATATTAATGATGCAATAAAGAAAGGTTATAAATACATAATACTGGAAGCAGGAACAGGTATCGGCAAATCTGCAATAGCTACAACACTTGCTAAAATGTATGAATCTGCCTACATTTTAACCATGACAAAACAGTTGCAGTCACAGTATTCCAACGAATTTCAATTCCCATTGGTTAAGGGAAGGGGCAATTTTGCCTGCCTGCAGGATAATCTGGAGTCAAGTTGTGATATGGGCGCTTGTAAAACAACACCTACCTCAAGTAAGTTTTTCTGCCCGTACGGCGTTGCCAAAAACCCAACATTGGATGCAGAATTGGCTTTTGAAGACTCATCTGGTGGAACAGTATTTTATCAGTCTAGCGGACATTGCCATTATTGGAATCAGAAAGCCAATGCTGTCAATTCCCCAATTACTTTAATGAATTATGATTATGCAATCGTTGAGCTTAATTATGTTAAACATTTCGGAACCCGTTCCTTGCTCATTTTAGATGAGGCCCACAATATTGAAAATAAATTAATGTCTACAATGGAGGTTACATTGTATAATAGGACTCTTGAAAATGATATTAACAAGAGAATTTCACCTGAAACCTTAAAGGATGGTGAACTTGAAGACTGGAAAATGGAAATTGAAGCAATCAGGGATTCTTATGAAGATATCGATTTAAAGGATGTAAGTAAAAATAAAGCCGACAGAATCAGGTCAACTATTTCCAGATTAAAATCTCTTAAAAATAGCCTTGACAAAGAACCTGGAAACTGGGTAATCGATGCAGAAGAGTCAGGCGTCACATTTAAACCATTAAGAGTTCATCATTACGCCAAAAATAACTTGTTGAAATATGGGGATGTTGTCATTTTTATGAGTGCAACTATTTTGTCTCATAAAATGTTTTCCAAATGGCTGGGATTAAATCCAAATGAGGTTTATCATATAAAAGTTGACAGTCCTTTTACAAAGGAAAAAAGACCTATTATTCTTAATTTAGCCGGAAAAATGTCTGCAAACAGGATTAAAAACACCGCTCCAAAAACAATCCCTATTTTGCAGGAGATATTAAAAAAACATGAGGGGGATAAGGGTCTAATTCACACGCACAGTTACAAATGTCAACAATATATTACTAACAATCTATACAATTCAAGGCTAATTTCCCATACATCAAAAAACAGGGAACAGATTTTGGATTTCTTTGAAAAAGATGAAAATCCTTTGGTTTTGGTTTCACCATCTATGGGTGAAGGTGTGGATTTGCCATATGATAAGTGTAGATTTCAAGTTATTTATAAAATGCCTTTCCCATATCTTGGAGATAAGCAGGTTAATATGAGGATGAAACGTGATAAGAAATGGTATGCATATAAAACTGTAATGACTTTAATGCAGGCATATGGTCGTGGAATGAGGGCAGAAGATGATTCCTGCTACACTTACATTATTGACAGCGATATTAACATGTTATTCAAAAGTCCGATGTATAGATCTTTAATTCCTGACTTTTTCAAGGAAGCTATTGTAAGACTTTAAAATTAACGGACCTGGAGGGATTTGAACCCCCGATCTCAGGATCCGAAGTCCTGCGTCATTCCTGACTAGACTACAGGCCCAAAAAACAAAATATTATTATTTATCTTTTTTAGAATCAGCGGATATCTCATCAATATCTTCTACTTCAGCAAAAATATCGTCGATACTTTCAGAATCGAGCTGTGTTTGTTTGTATTCAATATCTTCAATTTCTTCAGCAGTCAATTCTTTTTTGTCTTCATCTTTCTTTTTAGCCGGAGGAATGTCATCAATTTCTTCTTCTTCGAGGGGAGATTCTTTAGAAGGAGTTGGTTTTTTAAATTTATTTTTCAAATCACCTATGTTAAATTCCCCTATTTTGTAGGATTCTTTATCTAGGGGGATATTGCTTTTAGGAATGATTTTTTCAGTTTCTTCCTTTAAAACTGTGTCTTTTTCTTTTTCGTCTTTTAAATCAACATCATTGATGCTGTTTGTTATTGAAGCGATTGGATTTTTCATATTGAATATTCTGTATATTCCGTAGAGTAACAATAAAATTCCCATTGCAAGGACTATAACAAAAGCAACGTTTGTTTCACCGGAGGCCACATTATCTATTACTCTATCACTTCTGGATTCGAAAATGAAAATGGAGGTTATTACGAATATAACGCCCAATATTGAACTAATAATTGCCAAAATAGGTGTTTTTCCTATTTTGGCGTTAACAAAGTAATCGAAGTTTTCGCTTAAGTCACCCATAACGTCTTCTGTTTCTTCAAAATCAGATATTTCGACTGATTCTTCTAATTCTTCTTTTGGAGTTTTTATTATGAAATCTTCATCGATAGGAATTTCTTCTAAATTCACAGAATCATCTTTATCCTCATCAGGATGGTAAATAAATTCGTCATCTATTTCCAATGCATCAAAATCCACAGGATCTTCATTAAAATAATTAATCAATTCAGTATCCTCTTCCTGCAAATCAGACTTAACATTATCGTCTTTAATGTTGTTTATCAAGTCTTTTAAATTAGAAATTCTATGTTCCTTTTCTTTAGAATCTTTCATAAAAAACCCTCAATTAGTCATACGCTCTCCAGGTATGCTTACATTTTGTACATTTGAAAATACGGGTAGGTGCTTCATCAGCACTACGAGTTTGTAATAATTTGTAGGTAGCAGTGTTGTTTCCACATTCAGGACAGGTTTCTTCTGTTCTAGGGTTGACGTCTACATCTTCACCCATCATTTTAACAGTTTCCTTTGCTTCAATTTTCTTTGAAACTTTATATTTATCATCATCAATAGTTTTTTCCTCTGAATATCCGCAACTATTGCATTTCAAAACTCCGTCAACAGGACCCATCATTGCTCCACATTTAGGACAGAAATCCATTTAATTTCCCCCTTTTAAATCTTATAGTTTATATATTACAATAATTTTTTCTTTAAATTATTTAAATATATGCCATTATTTTTCACTTTTAACTTTATTTAAGCAGTCTTTTATTATTTTCGCATGGTCGAAAGCAAGATTGATTTCATCAAGTTTGGCTGGTGAAAATATATGAATATCACAAGCATCACTATCAGCTTTTCCAGTACTAAAATCCCCTTTTGCAGTATATGCTATTGTTATTGTATGTCCTCTTGGGTCTCTGTCGGGATTTGAGTAAACATTAACTAAATCTTTTAGTTCAACGTCAATGTTTGTTTCTTCTTTTGCTTCCCTTATTGCGGCAGTTTCTACACATTCACCGTACTCAACAAATCCTCCAGGTAACGCCCAATGATTTTTATAAGGATTATTTTTTCTTTTAATTAAAATAAAATTAAAATTTTCATCAAAAATAAAAATATCGGTTGTTATGGATGGAATCTTGTATTTTGCCATCAAACCACTAAAAAAGTAATATTGGAAGCTTACTCGAAAGCTTCATCAATAAGTTTTTTAAATTCAGCACTTTCTTTTTGGAGTTCTTTTGCTGCCTTTTGCAATGCGTTTCTTGGTCTTTTGCCTCTTTTTGTTTTAATAGTCATTTCTGGTTTTCCAGTAAGAGGGTGATCAATATTATAAACAGCATATTCAACATCAGGATTTTGCATTAAAATGTGTCTTAATGCGTTGCAAACTCCGTGACTTTCATCTTTTACAACAAAAGTCAATTCTAAAGTTTTATCTTCAATAATTTCAAAGTTTTCCATTTTATCAACCTTAATTAACCATTAATGTAGTTTGTAGATACTTTACGTTTTTCTTTTTTATTACAAGTATTGCATTGAAGTTCATTTTCTTTTTGTGTAGTATGCATGAAATCTCTACAACGGGTGCACATAGCTTTTATCACGCCACAATCATCATCTATACTACCTAAATCGACATTATCTCCAGTAATTTTAACAACTTTTCCCTGAATAATGTCTCCTATTCTAAAAGCATCGGATAATTTTTCCAAATAATCTTTTTTAGCTTGTGAAATATGTATTGCGCCCATGTAAGGCAATGCTAACGGCCTTCCATTATCTTTAATACATTCGATTTTAACGCTTGCTCTTTGTGGTTTTAAATCAGTTATTTGGCCGTATACTATATCTCCAACTTTTAAAAGAGCAGGTTTGGCATCTGACACAACAGAAATAACCTTCATTTTTTGATTAATTTTAACATTTCCAAGTACTGATGATTTGATTTCACCATTGTCATCATAAGTACCCACTCCCGGAAGATACTGTTCGATAATTCCTAGTTTATCTCCAGGCATTACAATTGTTTTTTTTTCTATACTCATATTAAAATCACCAAAATAAAGAGTTTATAAAACTTTCTTTAATATAATAATTATATTGATATTAATATTTAAATATTATTTATAACGTTCATGGAATAGGATTTCATCCAGTTGATAATTTTCCCATTCACGCTTGTTTAACACAATTTCCAATTCCTGCGGTGTTAATAATGGTTTTTTATACATTTGCGAATCGTCAATTGCAATTCTCGGACAGGCGCTTACAACAAAAGCATCCAATTCTAAATATGGAAGTAAAATATCTGGTGAGACATTATCCACTAAAATGATGTAAGCTTCCATATCTGCATCTTCTAGAATTTTTTTAATTTCCTTTGCCAATGCCATCCTGTATTGGCCTTCTTTTGTAGATACTAGAATTCCCCATTTTTCAGCGCTGCGGGCCTTAACAATTCTTGCAAATCTAATTCTTAAAATCTTATCTGCATATTCATCCATACTTCTGATTTCACTATTGTATGGGTCTAAAGCAAGTACTGGGGTATTTGAAAACAGTTTAATCCCCAAAGGGTGGAAATTTCCGCTGCCGATAAATAGGATAACATCAACATCCAAGTCTTTTATGGATGAAAAGTTACATCCCAATACCTGACCCTTTCTGGTTGATTTGGATGATCCCAGAACCACTTCTTTTCCATTATCTTCTAGGAAGTCTTTTATTTCATTTAAAAGATGCAGGTGTTGTGTTGTCGTTACAAGTCCTATTCTATTATCGTTTTTCAGGTATTCTAAAGATTTTTCAAGGTCTTTTTTAATATCTATATTTGAAAATGCTTCGATAAACAATGTTGGAACGCTGTATTTTAATGGAAGTGGGGTGTGTCCGTAATGAATGATTAAATCGACAGAACCTTTCATTTTATAGTCACTAACATCACAAGCTCCAAAACACGGGTCTCCTGATATGATGACTGTAGCATCGGTTTCCTCTTCAATTTCCTTAGCTATTTTTATGGCCTGAATCTTTAAACCTTCCGGAAACTGAAGTCCAACAGTTTGAGCATCAATTGAATTTATTTTACGGATTGCCTTGTCCAAATCCATTTCATACATTGACATTTTAATCTTCGATTGTTTTTTGAATAACTACTTTTCCATCAATAACATCTAATGTAACGAGGGATAGGACTTTCATGCCTGTTTTTTCTTCCACGATGTGTTTGCCTTCGCCTTTTTCGATAACGGCAACAGTAGTTTTAATTTCTATGTCTAATTCTTTCAAAGTCTCTAACAAAGCCATTAATGTTCCACCAGTACTTACAACATCGTCAATGAGCAAAATCCTTTCACCGGGGTGTATATCGTTTATGTAAAGGTTTGATGAACCGTATCCGGTTTTCTGCTTAACCTTTCTTTCTCCTTCAAGACCATATTCTCTCTTTCGGACAATAACAAATGGGATGTCGGTTGCAAGGGATAATGCAGTAGCCAAATGTATTCCCATAGATTCAACAGCAACAATTTTATCAACATTTAAGTCAGCATGTTTATAAATTGATAATGTTAATTCTCTAAGCATTTTTGGGTCCATAGCTGGAATACCATCGCTTATAGGATTTACAAAATAGTTATAATCACCTTTTTTTACAATTGGGGATGCTTCTAAAGATTTTTTTATTTCTTCTAACATAATCTCACACACAAATTATTAAAACATATTAATTATAAATATAACCTAATATTATTATATAGTTTTGTTAATTAAGAATTATTATAAGTGATTAATATGCTTGGAAATTTAGGAGAAAATCTTACTAATACGATGAAAAAGTTAGTAGGGATGTCTGTTATTGATAAAAAAACTATTAAAGAAATAGTAAGAGACATACAACGTGCTTTAATTCAATCTGACGTTAATATTAAATTGGTCCAAGATTTATCAAAAAAAATTGAAAAGAGGTCTCTTGAAGAAGAACCGCCAAAGGGAATTACTCCAAGGGAACATGTTATAACAATTATCTATGAGGAAATGGTAAATCTTTTAGGCAGTGAAACTGTTGGTTTGGATATCAATGAAAGGCCTTACAAAATTTTATTCTTGGGTCTTCAGGGTAGTGGTAAAACAACCACCATCGGTAAATTATGCAGATACTTACAAAAAAAAGGTTTCAACCCTGCTGTAGTCTGTACCGACACATGGAGGCCTGCAGCTTATGTTCAATTAAAGCAATTAACCGAAGAGATGGATGTTCCTTTATATGGGGATCCTGACAATAAGGATGCTCTTGATTTGGCTAGAAAAGGTTTGCAGGAATTTAAAAATAGGAAAGTCATTATTTTCGATACTGCAGGTAGGCACAAACAGGAAGAAGATTTAATTGCTGAGATGGATGAATTAGATGATATCATTAATCCGAACGAAGCCATTTTAGTCATTGATGGAACAATAGGTCAGCAAGCAGGCGAACAGGCAAAAGCATTCTCACAAGCCACCGATATTGGGTCAATCATTATTACAAAATTAGACGGTTCTGCAAAAGGTGGGGGTGCAATGTCTGCTGTTGCAGAAACCGGTGCTCCAATTAAATTCATAGGTACTGGTGAGAGAATTGACGACTTTGAATTATTTGACCCTGAAAGATTTATTTCAAGACTGCTTGGTATGGGAGATATAAAATCCCTTATTGAAAAAGCTGAAGAAAATATTGATGAGGATATTGCAGAAAAAACAATGACCAATATGCTTACCGGTAAATTCACATTGATGGATATGAAAAACCAATTCGAAATGATGAATAAGATGGGGCCAATGCAACAGGTTTTAAACATGATTCCGGGAATGGGAAATAAAATCCCAAAAGAAGCTTCTAAAATGACTGAGGAAAAACTTGAGTCCTACAAGATTATGATGTCTTCCATGACCGAAGAAGAGATGCTAAATCCAAAAATAATCAAACAATCCCGCATTCAGAGAATCGCCAGAGGTTCCGGTGTTGATGAAAGTGATGTAAAAGAACTTTTAAAATATTATAATAACACTAAAAAGACCATGAAAGGAATCGGAAAACGTGGCGGCCGTTTAAGCGGCGGTGCTATGAACCGTATGATGGGACAATTTATGAATAGATAACATGTATGAGCTTGCAAAACAAATTTTAGATGAAACTGACGGCAAAATCTGTAAAAGTTGTCTTGGGCGCAAATTATCTAAAACAATAGAAGGCAACAATAACATTGAAAGAGCAGATAAAGTCTGCAATGAACTAAATATTAATTTAGATGATGTTGATTGTGTGATTTGCAATAATATCTTTGATAAAATTAATGATGAGCTATATAAGAAAATCGATGATAAAATCAATCACCTAGGCATTGAATTTGAAACATTTTTAGTTGGTTCAAAGATTCCTAAAGACATCCAGGAGCGTGATGATGCGCTGTCTGAAAAATTCAATTTAACAGTTGAGACCATAAAAAAAGAAATAAACAGATTAATTGGTCTTGGAATCTGGGAAATTTATGATAAAGAAGCAGGATTTGAAAATCAGGACATTGTTTTTAATATTAACCTGACAGGTGATGTGAAAGTTAAAATTCAGATTAATCCGTTATATATTGAAGGCAAATATAATAAATTCCAAAGAGGAATTCCGCAAACTAAGTGGCCATGTACCAAATGTAAGGGAAGGGGATGTGAAGTGTGCAACTTCACAGGAAAGCAATATCCTAATTCAGTTGAAGAACTAATTTCCGAGCATGTATTGACTTTAACTAAAGGAAGGGAAGCTAAATTCCATGGTGCGGGTCGTGAAGACATTGATGTTTTGATGCTGGGTTCCGGAAGGCCATTTGTATTGGAAATTAAGGAACCTATAATAAGAAATATTGATTTGCCTAAAATAGAAGAGGATGTAAATAAAATTAATGAAGGTAAAACCGCTTATCATAACCTGCATTTATGTAAAAGAAGCAGGAAAGCGGAAATCAAACAGTCTTCACCCGACGCTTATAAAATTTATAATGCAATAGTCGAATGTGATGAAAACTTCGATGAATCAAAACTTGATGAATTGCTAAAATTAGATGAAATTCATCAACAAACTCCTTTAAGAGTAATGAGAAGACGTGCTGATAAAACACGTATCAAACATGTTTTAGATTTATCTTATGAAATAATCGACGATAAACATTTTAGTCTGACTATTAAAACAGAAGGAGGATTATATATTAAGGAATTGATTTCCGGCGATGAAGGAAGAAGCAAGCCAAATGTAAGTGAAATATTGGGTGTTGGGACAATTTGTCAGCAATTGGATGTAATGGAAGTAAGTGAGAAATAGATAATATGGCAGAAAAATTTACACATTTAACAGAAACTGGAGTGCACATGGTTGAAGTAGGTGAAAAACCTGATCAAAAAAGAAGAGCTATTGCAAAGGGCAGCATATTCTTAGATAAAACTACAATTGATTTAATTCAAAACGAAGAAATTAAAAAGGGAAATGTTTTAACAACTGCTCAAATTGCAGGAATTCAAGCAGTTAAAAATACCTCTTCAATAATCCCCCTCTGCCATCCATTGGCATTAACAGGTATTGAACTGGATTTTGAAGTAAAAGATGATGAAATCATTGCTACATGTGCAGTAAACACATTGGGCAAAACCGGTGTTGAAATGGAAGCCATTACTGGTGTAAGTGTGGCATTACTCACTGTATGGGATATGGTTAAAGCAGTTGAAAAAGATGAAAATGGACAATATCCTGATACGAAAATCAGTGATATTCAAGTAATAAAGAAAGAAAAAATTTAAAACTTATATACTATAAAGAAAATAAGTATAAGCATTATTATTTATTAATTATTATGGGAGATTATTATGGGTAAAAAAAATGATAAGATTTCTATGCCTCAAACAGGTGCAGGTTTAGTAAGATACTTTGATGAAGAAAGTCTCGGACCAAAACTTTCTCCTGAACATGTTGTTGTAGCTACAGTTATTATAGCTATTTTATGTTTCGTTTTAAGATATTCAGCTTAATATTGTTTTTTTTTTTAAAAACAATACATCTTTTTTTTTTTTGATAAAATGTTAACTAAAAGAATTATTCCCTGTCTGGATTGTGACCTGCAAGTTCCGGAAGGCAGGGTTGTAAAAGGCGTTGAGTTTAAAGAGATTAAATATGCCGGAAACCCGGTAGATCTTGCAACAAGATACTATGAGGAAGGTGCTGATGAAATTGTTGTATTGGACATTACAGCATCACATGAAAGGCGCGCTACAATGGCGGATGTTATTGACAGATTGACTGAAAATGTATTCATGCCTATTTGTGTAGGCGGTGGAATCAGACGCGTTGAAGATTATATTAAAATGCTTAGGGCAGGAGCCGATAAATGCTCCACCAACACTGCAGCTATCAAAAATCCTGAACTGTTAACAGAAGCTTCAAAAGTTGTCGGATCACAGGCAGTTGTTATTGGAATTGATGCAAAAAGAAGATATGTTTCACATCCGGATGATGTGCCTGACAAAACTGTTGTCGAAACCGATAAGGGTTTTTGCTGGTTTGATTCAAGCATTTATGGCGGACGTGAGTTTACAGGCATTGACGCAATTCAGTGGGCACAGAGATGTCAGGAGTTAGGTGCTGGTGAAATCCTTTTGACAAGTATGGATGGGGATGGAACTCAAAATGGATATGATATAGACTTAAATAAAGCTATTAACGACGCTGTTGATATTCCGATTATTGCAAGTGGCGGTGTTGGTGAACCAAAAGATATTCTTGAAGTATTTGAAAAAACTGATGTTAGTGCAGCACTTGCAGCCAGTATATTCCACTTTAATCAGTATTCCATCGGCGAAGTAAAAGAATACTTAAAAGAAAATAATGTTGCTGTTCGTTTATGATAATAAATTCTCCAATCGATTTAGAATTAACCCAAATTTCGGGCCAAACATCACAGCCTGCCTGGAAGAAAGTGAACGATTCCTACAGTGAAGTTATTTTAGTTAATAACGAACCTGTTATTTTTGATGTTAAACAATCAGATGAATTTCTAGATTTTAACTATGCTGGAGATATATCCCAAAAAGACGCCATCTCCTGTTTGAATCATGTATATGATTTAAATTTTGACTTAAATAAATTTTATAAATATTTATCAAATCATGCAGAACTGGCTGAAATGTCTGAGTTTTGCAATGGTTTAAGACTATTTTTAGCCCCGAATCCATTTGAATGTGTTATTTCTTCGATTTGTTCTGCAAATAATTCTATAAAACGCTGGACAAAGTCAATTTCAGATATTAAACAGAAATGGGGTTGCGAATATAATGGATTTTACACGTTTCCAGATATTTCAACTCTTCAAAAGGTCTTCTTAGATGATGATGAAGAATATGGCTTGACAGATGCAGATGATATTTGCAAGTGTAAAAACAATTTAAAAGAGTGCGGTGTTGGATATAGGGCACCATATATCAGAAAAGCAACTGAACTTTTTACACTTGAAATTGACCTTTCAGAAATTCCGAAAATGAGTTATGACGAGGCATTTGAAACCATCATAAAAGTTCCGGGTGTAGGCCCAAAGGTAGCCGATTGCATATTGCTTTATGGATTTAACTTTAGGGAAGCGTTTCCATCAGATGTATGGATAAAACGTATTGTATCATATTTGTACTTTGACGGTGCAGATATTAGTGTTTCTAAGGTAAGGGAATTTGGAATGGAAGAATTTGGCAATAATGCAGGTTATGTTCAATTATACATGTTTCATTATGCAAGAAAATCGGGCTTAATGGATAAGCTAAAATAAGGATAACTGCAGAATATCGATATCCTACAATGATTGTTGATGCAGGAGGTTATGTTTTAGTGAAAACTCTGATTTGATGTTAATCCCTTTCACATCTGATATCTGAAAGTATTATTTGGCAGCACCGTTATCATATTATATTCATCATAGGTGGAACTGTTTTTATAATTCTGAGGTGAGGTCTGCAAATCTGTTTTTAAAAACTTTAAGGATTAAATCAAAAGTAGTGAAAATCAGCATTAAATTTTTCTAAATTCTTGAAATAACTTTTTTGAAAATATGTTGGTAAAATAAAAATGAGAAAGATAAGTTTATCTTTCTTCTACGGTCACTTTGTTCATTTTATCGCCTTGTTTAATGGCGTCAACAACATCCTGACCTTTGATAACTTGACCGAATACGGTGTGTACTCCGTCTAAGTGTGGTTGTGGGCAGTGGGTAATAAAGAATTGGCTTCCACCAGTATCTTTTCCAGCGTGTGCCATGGATAATGCACCGGTTCCGTGTCTGTGAGGGTTTCCTTCAGTTTCACATTTGATAGTGTAACCAGGTCCGCCAGTACCGTTTCCAACAGGACATCCTCCTTGAATTACAAAGTTGGGGATGACTCTGTGGAAAGTTAATCCGTCATAAAATCCTTCTTTGATTAGTTTTTCAAAGTTTGCTACAGTTCCAGGTGCTTCATTTGGGAATAATTCAAGTTCAATATCCCCTTTATCGGTTTTGATTATTGCGACTTTCATTTTATCACCTAATTTTTAAATAACATTAATACTATAAATATTAATGATTAAATAGTTTATGGAAGGATAAAATGAATACTCACGAATTAATTAAAATTGAAGATGATTATTTCATAAACACTTTCACAAGACAACCTCTCGTTCTTGACCATGGTGAAGGTGTTAAAGTTACCGACATTGACGGAAATGAATATTTGGACATGTTTGCAGGGATTGCTGTAAATGCATTAGGCCATAATCATCCAAAACTTGTAAAAGCCATACAAGATCAAGCTGAAAAACTCATTCACATTTCAAGTATTTATTATAATGAGCCTGCATTGTTATATGCTAAAAAATTAATTGATTTAACTGCATTTGATAGAATATTTTATGCAAACAGCGGTGCTGAGGCTAATGAGGGAGCTATAAAATTAGCCGTAAAATACACAGGCAAAAGTGAAATTATTTCTACTGTCGATTCGTTCCACGGAAGAACATTAATGACTCTTGCAGCAACAGGACATGAAGAATATCACGAACCATTTAAAGCGGTAATGCCAAAAGGATTTATTAATGTTCCGTATAATGATATTGAAGCTATCAAAGAAGCAATAACCGAAAATACTGCAGCCATTATTGTAGAACCGATTCAGGGTGAAGGAGGAGTCAATGTTCCGGATGCAGATTATTTAAAAGAAATTGAAAAAATCTGCAATGAGAAGGATATTGTTTTTATTGTAGATGAAGTTCAAACAGGATTTGGAAGATGCGGAACATTATTTGCACATGAATTATTCGGCGTTAAGCCGGATATTATGACAATGGCTAAAGGTATCGGAGGAGGAGTTCCTATGGGAGGAATTCTTGCAACCGAAAAAGTGGCTGGTGCATTTGTACCTGGAGATCATGGAACTACATTTGGTGGCGGACCGCTTGTGTGTGCGGCGGCAAACGCTGTTTTAGATGAAATCATTGATAATGGCATATTGGATAATGTTAATGAAGTCGGCGATTACTTTATCGGTGAACTGAAAAAATTAGATAAAGAAATTATTTCTGAAGTAAGGGGCAAAGGATTAATTATCGGTTTGGAATTAACTAAACCTGGTGCGGAATATGTTGATAAACTAAGGGAAGCAGGATTTTTAATTAACTGCACTGCCGGAAATGTTTTAAGATTTGTTCCTCCATTAATAATTACTAAAGAAGACATCGATGTTTTTGTCAAGGCTTTAGATGAAATATTATAGGTTTTAGTATGGGTCAGTTTATCAGATATGAATGTGATGTCTGCGGCTATGAACATATTCATGATCTGGAAGTATTCTGGATTGATAAAAATCTTGAAATCAGTGTTTCAATGTTGGTGCTGATGACTTCTAGGGAGATGTCAAAAGCATTGGTCAGCGGTTATTATTATGAATATTATTGTTATGACTGTCAAAGCACTGTTAGGGAATTTTCAATTTCAGAAAATTCATCAAAATTGAGCAATGAAGAAATTATTAATATAATTGAAGATTATGGCTGCGGTCTTAAGATTATCAAATTTGACAACAAGTTTCAGAATTGCATTTATTGCTCAAAAAATCTGAAATTAAAATCACAAAAAGAATTTGCATTTGATAAACAAGGTAATTTTATAATTGAAGATTCATACGCTCATGATTTTGTAAATAATAATGAATATAGTTTTTGGGGTCGGTATTATGGTTATTACTGTGAGGACTGTAAAAAACAAATCAATAAATTCGTTGTAATGCAAAATCAGGATGACATTGATGAGGATTCAATAAGATATATTCTTAAGCAGCATACTCATGACCTAACAGTTCTGCTGTTTGACTACAATTACAATTGTCCCGGCTGCCGGGGAAATCTTCATTCATTTGATGAAGAGTATTTCTTATGTCCAAAATGCAGGGAAGGTTATCTAATTGCAACTGATGCAAAAATGGTTGATTAGATTTCCCAATTCCTTTTTGCCAATGTTTTTTTCAATGAACTGGATATTTCAAGTGTTCTTATTTTATCTGTGTTTGCCCACATAAACTCTGTGTGCTCCTCACTTATTTTGATGTTGCCTTCTACATTGTCTAAATACATCACCAGCTGCAATGTTCTTTTATGGGAGTAATTGTTCTGCACAGCTTCATAAAAATCTCCTATTTTGCAATCAAGATTGGTTTCTTCTTTTATTTCACGAATTAGTGCAGTAGTGAATTCTTCTCCATTTTCCACTTTTCCTCCTGGAAGTTCCCACATTTCAGGGTCTGTCTTAGACATGGGATGTCTTTTGAGGATTAAAATTTCACCGTCATTATTTTTAATTACGGCTCTGACTGTAAGACCAAAAAATTTGTTCATTTTCTCACCTGGTATTTATTTTTAATTTCCTATTAATTAATTTAAACGGAAAACAAATTTCCTTCATTAGTTTTAAATAGCTTAAAAAAGATAACTAAATCTATAATGTAACTTTTTTAGGAGTTTTTTTACTATGGATTTAAATATTAAAGTCAATGATAAAAATCATTTGGATATTGGTGGAGCAGATGCAATTGACATTGCAGATGAATTTGGAACTCCAACTTATGTAATCGATGAAAATAGAATAAGGGATAACTATAATAGATTTTACTCAACTTTTTCAAAATATTACTCTGATTTTAAAGTATTCTATGCATGCAAAGCCAACACCAACCTTGCAGTAATGAAAATTTTAGAAAGTGAAGGCTGTTGTGTTGACGCAGTTTCTCCGGGTGAAGTCCATATTTCAAAAATGCTCGGATTTTCAGGAGACAGGATATTATTTACAGGCAATAACATCACCGATGATGAATTGAAATTTGTCCATGATGAAGGTGCAGTTTTAAATATTGACTCTGTATCTGCACTTAAAAGATTGGCGGGTGTTGTTGATCCTGAAGGATTAAAAATATCATTTAGAGTAAATCCGATGGTAGGTGCGGGGCACCACGACCACTGTATTACCGGAGGGGTAATGAGTAAATTTGGAATTATGGAATCCGAAGCTGTTGAAGTATATGAAATGGCAAAAGAATTAGGATTTAACCCTATCGGTATGCATTCTCATATCGGATCAGGTATTTTAGATCCGGAACCATTTAAACTGGCTATTGAATCTACTATGGATATTGCAGGTAAAGTTCATCAGGAAGCAGGAATCGATTTTGAATTTGTTGATTTTGGTGGAGGAGTAGGTATTCCTTACACTCCTGAAGAAAACCTTCTTGATTTGGATAAATTTGCACAGGTCAATATCGGATTATTTAAGGAAAAATTAGAACAATATGACATGGGAAATCCTACAATGTATCTTGAACCTGGCAGATATCTGGTTGGGGATGCAAGCGTTCTTTTAGTAACTGTTAACAGCATTAAACAAAGTTACAGAAAATTCATCGGTGTGGATGCAGGTTTCCACACACTTTTAAGGCCTGCAATGTATGATTCATACCACCATATTGTTGATGCAAGCAGAATGGATCTTGAAAACACTCAGGAAGTGGATATTGCAGGAAATGTTTGTGAGTCTGGGGATCTGTTTGCACGTGACAGATTAATGCCTGAAGTTAAAGAAGGGGATGTATTGGGTATTTTAAATGCGGGAGCATATGGTTTTACCATGTCTTCAAACTATAATTCAAGACCTTTAGCTTCTGAAGTCCTTGTAACTGATGGAAAATGTTCTCTTGTTCGTGAAAGGGAAACCTTTGAAGATTTATACGCAAAACAAAGAATTCCTCCACACTTAAAATAAGCTGATAACATGATGGAATTAAAGGGATTAAAATTTTCAAAAATGCATGGAATAGGCAATGACTTTCCAATAATTGATGAGACAAAAGGAAAAGTTATCTCTGAGGAGGACAAGCCTGAAGCATGCAGGATGTTATGCCACAGAAACTTCGGTGTAGGAGGGGATGGTGTTTTATTTGTAGAACCTTCTGAAGTTGCGGATATCGGATATAGGATGTTTAATCCAGATGGAAGCGAAGCTGAAATGTGCGGAAACGGCATAAGATGTTTTGGAGATTTTGTTTACAGAAAAGGCATTTTAAAACAGGAAAAAATGACTGTTGAAACAAGAGCGGGAATTAAAACAATCGAAATTACCCTTGATGGTGATGAACCGGTTTTATTTAAGGTGGACATGGGATTGTCAACATTTAAAACTCCTGAAATTCCGATGGATAGTGATGAGGATGAATTTTTAGACGGCAAGTTGGAAGTTTTAGATACAACATTTAACCTGACAGCCATCAGCGTTGGAAATCCTCATGCAATTATTTTTGTTGATGATGTGGATGAAATTGACATTAACAGATACGGTCCGGCTATTGAAGCACATGAGGTGTTTCCCGAAAAAATCAATGTGCATTTTGTAGAAGTAATCTCTAAAAACGAAGGCAAAATGATTACATGGGAGAGGGGTGCAGGCGTAACACTTGCTTGCGGTACCGGAGCAACCTCTACAGCAATTTCCGGTTATAAACTGGGTTTATTTGGCAGTGATGTGTTACTTCATTTACCTGGCGGAGACTTGAAGTTCGGAGTATATGAAAAAGATGATGCTCTTGGAGCTTTCATGGAAGGTCCGGCAGAGCTTGTTTATGACGGAGAATTTTAATTCTCCTTTTTAAATTTTATATGCATTGATTAATGTAATGTCTTCAAAAAAGAAGTGCTCTTTTTTCGCGATTTCTGCAACAAAACCCAATCTGTCTAATTTTTCCAAAGTTTCTTCATTGCCAGATAGTGAAGACTGAATCAACTGGACAATTCCTCCATCATTTAAATGATTTCCCACTTCATTTAAAAAAACATCTATCACTTTCCTGCCGTCTAATCCACCATCGAATGCATAATTTATAGTGTCATCAAAAACTTCACCATCTTCGGTAGGCAGATATGGAGTATTAAATAAAATTACATCAAACTTTCTATTTTTGACAGGCTCAAAGAGATTTCCAAACAAAATCTCAATATTCTTGATATTGTTTTCCCTGAAGTTTTTCCGTGCAAGTTCACAAGCGTCAAAATTAATATCTGTCACTGTAATTTTATCTGTCAGTCTTGAAGCATACATTGCAACAATGCCCGATCCTGTTCCGATTTCTAAAACGCTTTGTCCTTCCTTAATTTCTAGATTATCAGCTAATAAATAGCTGTCTTCAGCTGGAATGTAAACATTTTCATCAATATTAATTATAAAATCGCTCATAGTAATCAATTCATAAAGATTGAGTTTAATTCTTTTGATAAAAACAGTATCTCTTCAGGAGTAATTGCAACCACTCTTTTTTTGAGATATTCATTTATTTTTTCAGATTCAACATCATTTATCAGTTTTTTCATTTCTTTTTTATCAAGACTTGTTATAATGTGTCTGGAATCGATTAAAGCATTGCGTATTTTTTTGTTTCTATGTTGGAATAGTGCTTTTGTGAAATTAGAGTAAATTTCAAAATCCTCATCTGAAATTTTATTTTCTTTTGGTGTTAATTTAACAACGGTCGAGTCAATTTTTGGTTTTGGAATAAAACTTTCGGAACTTACGTCTGTTAGCTTTTCAACATTGCATTTGAAATATAGCATTGCAGAAAGTCTTGAGTAGTCTTTAGTTCCTATCTTTCCATTCATACGGCTGGCAAATTCTTTTTGATACATAAGAATGGCCAGATCAAAATCATAATTTAAAAATTTAAAAGTAATCGGTGATGAAATTTGATAAGGTAGATTAGATATGATTTTGTTGAATTCCGGAAATTCAACATTTAAGGCATCATCATTAATCAATTCTACATTATCTATTTTTTCGTCTTTAAGTCGTTTAGCTAATATTTTAGAGATATTTTCATCTTGTTCGATAGCTATTACCTTTTTAGCTTTTTTGGCAAGTTCAATTGTTAATGTTCCTATCCCGGTTCCAATTTCTAAGACCACATCATTTTTATTAATGTTTCCAAAGTTAATTATCTGGTCTCGTTTATTTTTATCAATTAAATAATTCTGACCAAGATTTTTGTTTAACTTTATCCCATGTTTGTTTAAAATATTTTTAGTCACCTTAGACAGGGATTGGGAAGGTTCATTATTCAATTTATCACTTATCTTGAATTTTTATGTTCTCTTGGGGCTTGTGTAAAAATATAATACTTACTTTTACCTCTTCTGCTAACATTCCTATCTAGTTCCTGTTTAACTCTATTTGCAATCATCCCTGCAGGATCAGTTAATGTCGGGAGTCTTTCTGTTATATCTTTAAAGCTTTCGAAAGGTTTTTCTTCTCTAGCATTGATAATGTCCCACATGTATTTTTTACCGATTCCTGGAATCAATTCAAGTGTATGGAGCCTTGTACTAACTGACTCTGTTGTATTGAAAAATTCAACATATTTAGCTTCATTTGCTTCAACAATATCTCGAATCGCATAGTCCAATTCGATTCTACTTGTTGCGGTTAATCTTTCAAAATCTAATTTCCCAAGTACTCTTGATATTTTATCTCTTTCTCCTTTTCCGATGTATACAGTGTCTTGTATTTCTAAATCGACACCTTTTTTAGGAGTTAATTCGAGTAAAGTGAATTGTTCTGTACCAATAGCTTGAGCAATAGGTTTGCCGCCAAATTTAGACATATCTGACTTAACATATCCACGACTTAGATAATCAAGAACAACTGCATATTGTTCTTTTTTTATAGTTGGTTTTCTTTCATTTCTTTTTTTATTATCAACCATCATTATCACTCACTATTGTTTTTATAAGCTATATTAGCTATATAATGTAAACTATTTAATAACTTTATTTTTTAAGTATAATAAAGATATCTAAAAAAACTGTTTTTAATAATAAAATTATAAAAAAAGGCCTTTGGCAAAACTCAAAAAGCAACTTTTGAAAAATACCTGTAATGCTTCTTTGGTGAATAGTCAAAATAATAAAAAAAGAGTGAATAGTAAAAAACTATTCTTCAAGACTGTATTGTTCTAAGAACTCAAGAATTTTTTCCATTGTTTCATTTTCAATTTTCACCGGTTCTTTAGCAAAAATTAATCTTAAATCTGCTAAATCTTTTGGTGCTAAGTCAACAATGTGGGCTGCAACCTTGCTTCTTAAATCAAATTCACTTTGAAGCTTTTCAAAGATTTCCTGTGAATCTTCAAGTGAGTATCTTTTAAATCTTGAAATGTGATTTAAAGCAATGTTCTGTTCGTAAGTTAATTCATTGTCTTGTGAATAATCTTCAAGAACTTTTTTTACTTCGGCACCATGAATCGGTTCACTTTCAATAATTTCTTTTCCAATCATAGAAATCATTTTTGTAATTTTAGGTGGTCAGGTCTTACAATCAATTCTTTTGCTTTATTTCCTTCTTTTAAGGATACGATGTAAGCTTTACCTTTTTGACCAGTGATTTTTCCAGTTTTACCATGGAATCTAGGAGCAGGCTGTCCTTTTTGGATACTTGGATTAATGGTAACGTGGACTAAGTCTCCTTCTTCGAATCTTTGCATTCTATTAGTAATTGGGTTTGTTCTACCCGGTCTTTGGGTTTTAGTCATTTTTTTTCTTGATCTACTTTTTAATCCTCTTGATCTTTGCATTATATTACCTCTTATTAACTGTCTGGGTATTAAATTAATTAATCTATGTTATCAGCTGCCTAGTATTAAAATTGCCCATAAATACTAGTAACATAGAATGTGAAAATAATAGCATTATCACTCAGTAATATGATAATATTATAATTTTAGTTTAATGCTATTAATATACTTTTAGTTTTTCAGCCCTGATGAAAATCTTCTTGAAATTTTACTGATTTGAATTGTCATTTTTATTGTTTTATTTTCTCCGGAAACATAAGAACATAACTGCTATTTGTTTCCTTGACATTGCTTGCCGAATCGGCATGAAACATTGCAGGCTAATTATTTTACTCGCTATTTTATTATTAATGGGGAGTTTGGATATAATAACTCATGTTGCATGACGTTCAACATTTAAAATTTTAAAAGATTTTTGAGTTTATTGTAAAAAATTGTTGTTATTGATAAAAAAACTCCGATAATAATATAACGCCTATATGGGCTGTATCCATAAGCGGAATCTCCGGTTAAAAACTGTAGAGAAAATATATAATGCCTTTTATGATTTTAAACTATATAACATTATATTTAGTTCTTTAAATGATTGTGAGATGCATTGTTATTCATTGGTTTCAGTAAGAGTATTTACTATAACTAAACAACAATTTAAGAAAAACATTATTCATTAAACAAAAAATCGGCTCTTTAAAATTGTCATGGAGGTATGGTGTTTTAAAAATGGTGTGTGAAGATAACGGTTTAGTTATCTTCAAATCTTCTTCTGTCAATAAGTTCTTGGCGTTTACCCGGATTCCATCCGCCGGATGCAGATTTTGCACGCCCAACTTGCTGTACATATCCGGTAATTCTGTCATACCATTCCACGTCCTCTTGTTCATGACAGGTAGGGCAAGAATTGTTCAATCCTTTCATTAAGGTTTTACATTTAAGACAGAAACTTAGTGCTGAGCTGTAAGCCCAGAATCCGATATCTGATTTTTTAGCAATTTTATTAGTTAAACTCATTAATGAATCCGGATCAGAGTAAGATTCTCCCATGAATGCATGGAAAATGTGTCCTCCAGGAGTGATGCTGTGGTACTGTTCTTCGATTTTGATTTTTTCAATAAGTGAAAGGCCTGTATCTACAGGCACATGTGAGGAGTTGGTGTAGTAATTCGCATTTCCATCACCTTGTATAATAGCTTGGTCTCCATATTGTTTTTTATCAAGAGTAGCGAATCTATAAGCAGTAGATTCAGCAGGAGTTTGAAGAACAGACCATCTGAGTCCGGTTTCATCTTTCAATTGGTTAGCTCTATCATTAATGTAGTCAATACATTTTACACCAAATTTGTTTGAATCACTGTTTTCAATACCTTCGCCGAATAGGGAGGATAACATTTCATTAAGTCCAACAAAACCGAATGATAAAGTTGAATTTTGGATTCTGTAGTATGAGTCTTCAGCTACTTTTTGCTTTAGGAATGGTAAAATGTGGAAATCATTTAAACATTTTAATCCTTGTTCTCTTCTAAGCATTAATGTTTCAACAGCTAAATCCATGTATTCATCTAAGTATTCAAATACTTGACTTTCATCCTTGGACTGATATCCAATTCTAGGTAAGTTTAATGTAACGTATGCAAGGTTACCGGTTCTTAAACAATCCTGGTCCCAGTCACCAGTCCAGGTATCCTGTAAACAGGTTCTACAACCCATGTAGTTAGCCATTTGTCCTCTGTATTTAGGGAACATGTTTACAAAGTAGGAGGAACCATATTTTGCAGATAATTCGTGAACTAATCGGATGTCTTCTTCGTATTCACTGGTCATTGTTTCTTTACGGAGGGTATAAATGGTATTTGGGAATAAATGAGGTTTTCCTTCATTATCTCCTTCAAGTAAAGTTTCAGTGAATGCTCTTTGAATTAATCTGGTTTCTTCTTCAAAGTCAGCATAGGTTCCAACTACTTCACCTTTCGGTCCGTATGCGGTTTCTTCTTTTAAGAAATCCGGCACACCAAATTCTAATGCCATACTTGTAAATGGAACTTGTGATCCTCTTGCAGCGTATGCCATATTTAAGTTGTAAACAAGCATTTGTACTGATTGTTTGATTTCTTCGTAGGTTCTGCCTCTTGCAAATGGTGCTACAAATACGTTCCAAAGAGACATTCCTTGTCCTCCGGACATGTTTTGTTGTGCTGCAAGCATAATTTCACCGGTATGGTTCATTAAAGTTTCCATGTGGTTTGGCGCTCCTGCAATGGAGGTGTGGTCACCGGTACCGTCCACTTTAAGTCCGTATTTGATGAAAGTTCTAATATCATGTTGCATACAGTTTAGAGGTCTTCCTGCAAAGAATTCCAAGTCGTGAATGTGAATGTCCCCGGACATGTGTGCATCTGCTAAGTGTGCCGGAAGCATTTTTAAAAGAGCGTATTGCTTCAATGCTTCGTCTGCTACATGTTTGTGAATACTTTCAGGGTTGTGAATCATATTTGCGTTATCTCTGTTACCATTTTCGATTAAGTTGGTAATGTTGTATACTGGAATACCTAAACGGGTGTAACGGCTTCTCAAGTCTTCTAATCCGTATTCTACTAATTTTGTGTTAACAATTTCCCTAATCATTGGGGCAGTTAAGTATTCCACGTTTAATTTTTTGAGTTCTTTCCAGGTTTCTGTTGCAATTTCAAAAGCTGTTTCTTGGCTTGCTCCTGTCTCTTCAATTAGGGTATTGGCAATTTTTGACAAGTCAAATGCTTCAATTGTGTCTCTTGAAGTACGTACTTTTAATCTTGTACTTGCCAAATATTTATTTGCAATTTCTGAATCGATATCTTCTAGACATTCGTAAACAATTTTTTTAATTTCTTTTGTTTTAATTCCATCGTATAATTGGGATACGACGGTTGCTACGATTTTATCGGATTCAAAAAAAGGAGTTTCTACCATTACTAATGATTTTACTAATTTTTCATAACTGAATCTCTCTTTGATTCCGTTATTCTTTTCAACGTTGATTTTGACGGATTCATTTAAGTTGTTTCCTAATTCTGAAAGTTTTTCCATTTAACACACCATTTTCATATTTTATTAAATATAATCATAAACAGGAGCCATGCTCTGTAAGTACTATTATATTTGTCAATCATGTATAATAATCGTTCGTACTATTGCGAACTTCTATAGATACATTGGATTTAATTGTATATAAAATGTTCGTCTTTATTCGAACAATATTATTCTTTATTCTAAATTTTATTATCTTTCTTATATTAAAAAATAAAATTCCAAGAGCATTTGAAAAGTAACTCTTTAGAAAAATATGTCTAAAGAGCTCTGTTTTGACTTGTCACTTTCAAACAACGAATTAATACCATATTCCTGGATTTCTAAACGCTGTTTTAGGTAATGGGAAACAGGATATCTATTAACAAGCTCTTGTGATATCTCAAGATATTTGGTAACTGACCCTTTTGAAACAGATAGAATCAAATTGCCTCCGCACCTGCATTTTCCAGTAAGGGGCATTCTTCTGTATTTGGCACCACATTTTGTGCATCTTACTTTCTGTTTTGAAAACGCTCTTGAGTTGCCCATAATGTCGGGCAAGAAATGTGAAGATAATACTTTTTCCACTACTCCTCTTTGGTCCACCGCCCTAATACTTTCAGCAAGGGCAATCTGAGCTTCAACTTTCTCTCTCATTGAAGGCAATCTTTTATAAAGACAAACTGTCGGTCCTGCATGGATGTTTGATGTATGGTGGGAAAACATTAATCCTTCATACTGTTCAGGTGTTCCTAAATGCATTTCTACATTGTCAATGTATTTTAAAACATCCGCAGGTTTGTGTGGAGTATATGTTTCTTCATAAAACTCAACAGGGAATCTTTCAAAAATATCTAGGTTGTGAGATTCGTCATCTATCTCTTCCGGGTCGATTCTTGAAGATAAAACTAAAGGAGCATCCATACTTCCTCCTCTAGTGTTTGGTAAATATGATTTTGAAAAGTTGATTAATGCATCTAATAACAACATTACTGCATCCTCATCACTGTCACAGTTCCTACGTTTGGCTGAATGGAAGTATGGATGGGCATAGCAACCTAATGCTTTTGTAAATCCTACAATTCTTCCAAGAACTCCTGCTGAGGTGTGAGGTGCAAGTCCTGCTACTAAATGTCCGATTAAATCGCTTTTTTCTTTAACATTATAAAACGGATCCATATGATAATATCTTTTAAGCTCGTCGTCAATGAATTGTGCAGTGCGCAGTAAATATTCTCCGCAGTTGTCTGAAATAACAATATCCTGAACTCTAAGCTCGATAATTTGCTCTTCATTTTCAATCGGATTTCCATAACAGTCTTTTTCATAACCCATTTCCAACAGCTTTTCAACACTGACTCCGATTTCTTTTGGAATAAAATGGGTAAGCGGCAAATCTGTTGAGTCGTGTCTTATTGTTCCATCTTTAAAAGTGAATACTTCATGTTTTGATCTGAGTATCCCCTTCTCAATAGGTTCTGGCAATTTAGATTCTGAAATCATGCCGATTACGCCTTTAACTTCATCGACACGTCTCACTTTAACGTTGTCTGATGCCTTTTTAAGCATCGCTCCAAGTGGGATATTTTTCTGAGACGGTTTTCCCATTTCGGTTGGGCTGCCGCATTTAGGGCAAAGGGCTCCAAAGGAACTTATTCCACATTCGGGGTTTGTACATTTTCTTCTAGAAATATCCACTTTAATATTTCCTTTTTTAGCGGCAGTTGCTACAAGACGTCTGGCACCTCCATTATTTCCAATCGGAATTAAACCATGGGGTGCAGGTCTCATCAATCTTTCTTTCGATTTTTCAGGACGACCTACACGAGTGCCGATATATGCCGGAGCTTTATTTTTAATTTCAACCGGTGAAACCTCATTTAAAGCTTCAAGTGTGGTTTCTCTTTTTGGCAGTTTTTTAGATAATGTTACTAAAAGAGCATAAGAATGGTCTTTATCAATGATAATTTTATTGTCGCGCACAAGATGTGGAACGCCAATTGCTTCTAGAACTCTTTTTTGATATGACAAATCAAGTTTGATTCCTTCATCCTGTTTATATGTTGATTTGCATTTTTCAATCAAATCAATTAATGAATTTAAATCGTCAATAGTAACATCATTATAACAGTAAGTGTATTTTGGATGAAGTGGAATGTTATAGTTTTTAGATAAGGTAAACGCCTCGATTGAGGTGAGATAATCATATTCTAGTTTATGCAAATCCAAATCGTTATTTTCCCCATCGAAATTTTCACTTTTCATTAATAACTGAATCCACCATTCTTCACACCATCCTGAGGGATACAGTGGCTGGTTGTTTCTTAAAAATTCTCCAAATGCAACAAGCATGTCTCCCAGGAACAATATTTCAACAACATCCTTTTTAACTTCACGTGCCTGTTTTATGGAATCCAGAATTAGGACATCTCCGTTTTTAAGTTTAACAGTAGGTCCTTCAATCGAATCTACCGGCACTACACAGTTTCCTTTTCCGGGGTATTCAATTTTAAGCTGTGTTCCGACAGCTAAAAATTCAAGCAATGTCATTGTTGCAGGGTGAACTCCCATAGTTGCAAGGCCGGTGTTTCTTGACCTTCCATATCTTAATCTGAACGCCCCTTTTTCAGAGGGATATCCGAGAATAGGCCTTCCGCCAATAATATCCTGAATATATTTGGGTTCACTTACAATATCGGAATCGATGTCATCCTTTTTTGAATCGTCTTTTTTAGGTTTTGAGTATTCTTCAAGCCAGTCCCAATTAAGACCTAATTTATTGGAGATCTTTTTAATCTTTTTGGATTTTTGAATCACTCCTTCAACCATCGCAAGTAATGCTCCACCACGGATGTTATTTGTTTCAACACGTTCCAAATCTCTATGCGATACTTCTACTTGGTCAGTTTGTTCTCCTGAAACTTCAACAGGAATATGGGTTGCAGCAAATCTCACTTCTTCTGGTGTTGGTGAGTACTGGAGATTAGTAACTTCAGATTCATATAATTCAACTTCTTCAACATACCTTTCAATTTCATCATCAATAGGTTTGAATGCATCAATGCCTATTGCTTGTCTGATTTTATCTCCTAAAAGTACAGCCAGCGCTGCTGCTGTACCTCCGGCACTTCTGATAGGTCCTGCGAAATATACTCCAATATATTTTGTTCCATCAAAATTCTCTTTAATTTTCACTTGAGAAATTCCTTCAAGGGGTGCTGCCACAACTCCTTCTGTAAGAATGGCTAATGCTGTTCTCAAGCCCTGATCACATCTTTGTTCTGTGTCCCAATCTGCCTTTTCACCGGTAAGCTCAAACTCACCTGATGCAATTTCAGCAGCAATTTCAAAAGCAACTTCCTCTCTTGTAATATTCTGTTCTAATTCTTTAATTCTTTGAGCTACACCTTTAGGACCTACAAGCCCTTCTACTCTTTCAGCTAAATCCTTTGCAAGAGGCACTTCTGTTTCCAATTCAACATCTAATCCTCTGGATCTGGCTTTATTGGCAATGTCGTATAGGTGATGGGTATCAGCTTCTAATCTATCAAAATAATCCATGGTATCGCCACAATTTATAAAATTAATTCACATGTAATCTATTGTTTTTACTGATTTAATAATGTTTGTAATTATTCAAAAATCAAAATTGAATTTCAAATTTAATAATACTTAAATATTGCAAAATCTAAATTTTTAAGTGTAATTTGTAGTCGAACTTTTAATTAATATTGCTATTTTGGTGATTTTAATGTCAGAAAAAAAACCACTTAATGCTATGTACGGTAGCAAAATGAAATTAGACTTGGACAAAATTAAACGTGAAAGTAAAAAAGCCGCTGAAGAACAGACTCAGGAAGTTGTTGAAAAGCCGGTAGTTGAAGAACCTGTTGCTGAAAAAATTGAAGAAACTCCTGAGGAACCAGTTGAAGAACATTCTAAAGAAGTAGTTGATGAGGATTCTCAGGAGGAAACTGTTGAAGATTCTGAAGAGAAACCGGCTGAAGAAGAGGTTGTTGATGAAGGTTCTGAAGAGGAAACTGCTGATGGCTCCGAAGAAGAACTTGCAGAAGATAAAACATCAGAAACCGATTCCACTATTTTAGATAATTTGAAAAATAAATTAAGTGAAAAAGAAAAGAAATTGTCTAATCAATCTAGTGAACTCAACTATTTGACTAACAAAGTAATTCCTAACCTTAAAAAAGAAAACACTAAATTAAAAGGTCTTAAGGATGAATTAACCGATGCGCTTGAAAAAAGCACTAGGAAATACTTTGATCAGTTAGATATTAATGCAGATTTAAGCAGCCAAATTGGAAAAATTGGTGCTGAAGGTGCAGTTAATAAAGTAAGGGCAGATAAATTTGAAGCGGAAATAAACAATATTAAAGAAGAGTTGGAAGCTAAAATTGATGAATATAGGGAAAAACTCAATTCAGTAAATATCGACGATTTGAAAAAGGAAAATAATGATTTATCTAGCAAATTAGCTGATGCAAAATCAGAATTGGATAATGTTTTAAAAGAAAATAAAAGCCTTTCTGAAGAACTTGGCAAGCTAAGGGAGGAAATAATTGAAATCGGCAACTACAAGGATGAAGTTGACCAAAAATTCAAAAATGAAATTGATGGGCTTAAAAAAGAAATCTCATCACTTACCACCCAGCTTAAGCTTAAAGAAAGTAGCCTTAATAAATTATCCAACGATTCCACCAAAACAATTTCTGATTTGAAAAAGCAGATTGTAAAACTTGAAGACGCATTGGAAAAAGAATCCAACAAGGGATTATTTAAAAGATTTAAATAGATGATTAATTTCATCTAATCTTTTTTTTAAAATGACAAAAGACAACTATTTTATGCAAGAAGCTATTAGGGAGGCTGAAAAATCTTTAGATGAAGGAGGGCTTCCTATTGGGGCAGTTCTGGTTAAAGATGATGAAATCATATCCAGAGGACATAACAGGTTAATTCAAAACAATTCTGTAGTTTTACATGCAGAAATGGATGTGCTTGAAAACGCAGGTCGCCTAAACTATGAGGATTATACCAAATGCACACTTTATACCACATTATCTCCCTGCCCGATGTGTTCCGGAGCTGTAATACTGTATAATATCTCCCGTGTCGTTATCGGTGAGAACACTACTCTTATTGGTGCTGAAAATTTTCTTCAGTGCAATGGTGTTGATGTTGTTGTATTGAATAATTTAAAGTGCAGGGACTTATTTTTAAAATTCATATCAGATAATCCTGAAATGTGGGAAGAAGAACTTAAAAAAGTTGGATTTACTACTGAGGCAGTATAAATGGAGATTATTGTAACAGATGAGAGAGATGAAAGATTCATTGATTTTTGCAAATCTTTTGGAGCTATTTTGGAAGAACCGCAGGTAGTCTTGCTTTTGATGAATTCTAAAAAAACTGTGGGATGCACTAGCTTTAAAGTATATGGCTGTGACTCTGCTGAAATTACCACATTATTTTTAAATTCCCGTGATAACCGAGAAAAAATAGCCTATAAATTAATCAGGCAGCTTGAAAAAATAGCTATTGATTATGAATTCAAAAGCATTGTTGTCAGTTTTGATAGCCGTGAAGATATTTTAGTTGAAATATTTGAAAAATTGGATTATAAATTTGTTGACGGCACTTTGATGAAAAAAGAATTTAAGACTTTATTGTGATTATTTAAAATAAAAAGAAAAATTAAAAGATTAAGCTTCTTGTCTTAATCTTTTTACCACGAAATCTTTATCTAAGCTTAACAGGAATGATGCAGCTCTAGGACCTTGTTTTTGACCAAGAATCATTTTATAAATAGCCTGGAATCCTTTTTGAGGTTTCAGTTCCTGACCTTCTAAGATTTCATACATTGCATCGTGCAATTCAGTTGCATCACCGAATTCATTATTTTCCATTAAATCGGCCAAATCTGTTAAGAATTTAGTTTGTTCATCAGTTAATGGCAATTTAGGAATATTTTTCTCCTGCACTTGGAATTTCACAAATTTAGGTGCGTAAGTGTCTAACCAGTAAATTACATTGTCAACCCTTTCGCGGTACTGTGCTAATTCCGCTTCGGTTAAGTCGCCGAATTCCTTGTCTTTAAAACTTTTAGTTAATTGGGAATTTCTTTTTAAAATTGCAAAGATTTTTTCCAAATCGTCTCCTGCAATTTGATAAGCATTAACTAAGAATCTAAATGGAGGTCTGAAAGGTAATGGGCTTCCTTCATTAATTTGACTGATTTCATAGATTTCTTTGAATTTTTTACCTTCTTTTTCAGATGGAGCTTCTTCTTCACCGTAGAATACTTTTTCAACAGTATCGAATTGGTCAATAAAGTCCAGGAAAGGCATTTTTGGTGAGAAATCTTTTGCTTTCATTGGTTTGGATCTAAATAAATAATAGTTGAGACTTTCTGCAGGTCCAATTTTTAACCATTCTTCAGGAGCAAAGAATACTCCGTGAGATTTACTCATTGCTTCGCCGTCAAGTGTAATCCATTCATATGGCACTGGGAAAGGTGCAGGATAATCAAATATTTTTTCTGAAATGATGCTGCTCACATCATATGATCCTCCGCTGGCTGCATGGTCTTTTCCGAACGGTTCGCATGTGGTTCCAAAGATTTTCCATCTTGCAGCCCATTCCACTCTCCATGTAAGTTTACCGTTACCAGTTTTAATGTCCATTTCACCTTCATGTCCACATTCACATCTATATTTGATGATGTCTCCGTCGTAGTCATAAGCATAAGTTGTATTTACACGTCCACATTCGTCACAAATCGGATTGTATGGTAACCAGTCATCTGCTAAAGGTTCTCTTCTGTATTCATTGAAGATTTCTTTGATTTCTTCAACTTTTTCAAGGGAAGTTCTGATGTACTCATCATAATCTCCGTTTTTATACATTTCAAAACCGGATTTTGTTTCCATTTCAATTCCATAATCGTCCATCACTGAAAGTAAAGGCTTTTCAAAGTGTTCTACAAAGTTGGCACAGCAGCCGTCAGGACATGGAATAATTGAGTACGGCATACCTAAGTATTTATCATAATCTTCAGGAAGAGGGAACGGAACTTTTCTTAAGGGGTCGTGGTCATCTGCAATCCATATTGTTTTTGCTTCTTTTCCAAGTTCTCTTATTTTTTTTCCAATTGCGTTAGCGATAAATATGTCGCAAGAGTTTCCAATGTGAATTGAACCTGAAATAGAGGTTCCACTTGCAATAACATGTTCTTCTACATCTCTTTTTGCTAGTTCATTAGCTACATTTTCAATCCAATGTGTCATTTAAATTCACCATTCAATAAAAAAATTATCATAAAATAAGTTATATTATAATACTATCTGTTGTTATTTATATAAAAAGATTAAGTAAAATGTCATGTTGTGAAGTTTGTATTTGCATGACTCAAATTCACTGATTTTTAGAAACGGTGCATCATTATCCGAGTTATGTTTAAGCATTTTCATTTATTTCTCATGATATTCTTTTGTCTGATTTTATCGGAGATGATGCTTTTATAGTCATGCCTTTTAATTACGGTTATTTAATTAAATATAAAATAGTTTTGCGGTAATGGTAAAATTAAAATTAAAAAAAGAATAAAATAGATAGGAATCTATCTATTTGATTAAGTCGGAATCGGATTTGTCCAACCATTCGTTTACGATTTTCACTGCACAGTAATTTCCGCACATTGTACATGTGTCTTCTTCTTCAGGAGGTCTTTGGTTTCTTTTTGCACGTGCAGCTTCAGGAAACATTGCACATGAGTATTGTGCTTCCCAATCAAGTTTTTTACGGGCTTCAGCCATAGCCAAATCTTGTGATCCGTCTACTGTACCGGTTGCAAGGTCACCTGCATAAGCTCCAATCTTTGTTGCAATTACTCCTTCCCTTACATCGTCAGGGTTTGGAAGGGCAAGGTGTTCTGCAGGAGTCACATAACATATGAAATCAGCTCCTGCTTTTGCAGAAGATGCCGCACCGATTGCAGATACGATGTGGTCATAACCAGGTGCCACATCACATACAATAGGTCCGAGCATATAGAAAGGAGCGTTGGAACACATTTTCTTTTGAATCATGACGTTTGTTGGGATTTCGTTAATTGGGATGTGTCCAGGTCCTTCAATCATACATTGCACTCCTGCTTCACGGGACCTGTCGATTAATTCTCCTAAAATGATCAATTCTTGTATTTGGGCTCTGTCAGTTGAATCGGCAATTGATCCTGCTCTCATACCGTTTGCAAGTGAAAGAACAACGTCATGTTCTTTAGCGATTTCTAAAACATAGTCAAAGTTTGAGTATAACGGATTTTCTTTTTCGTTTTCAACAATCCATCCGGACATAAATGATCCTCCACGGGATACGAGTCCGGTTACACGGCCTTGCCTTTTGAGTCTGGTTAAAGTTTCAATGTTGATACTGCTGTGAACTGCCATGAAGTCAATACCGTCTTTTGCCTGTTTTTCGATGGTTTTAAACAAATCTTCTTCTTCCATGTAAATTACAGAACCGTCTTTTCTAATTCTTTCGATAGCTGCCTGATAAACCGGTACTGAACCTACAGGCAATGGAGACATGTCAAGAACTCTTCTTCTAATTACGTCTAAATCTCCGCCAATACTTAATTCCATTAAACAGTCTGCGCCATGGTCAATTGCAATTTGAGCTTTCAATACCTCTTCATCAAAGTCAACAATATCTGTTGAGGTTCCGACGGTTGCGTTTACTTTTGTTCTAAGTCCTGCACCGATACCGGAAGCTTCAATGTCTCTGTTTACATTGCTTGGTATTACTATAGTCCCTTGGGCTACTGATTTTAAAATAAAATCTTCTGAAACATTTTCTATTTTTGCAACATGTTTCATTTCTTCTGTCAAAATTCCTTTTTTTGCATCACTAATTTGGGTCATGTTATCACTTTATGTTCAAATGAGATTTATAACAATCAAGTTTAATTTTTTCTCATATCAATTTGATAATTTTTTATATTTACTTATTAGTATTTAAATTAGTTGGTTATTTTCTAATTAAAATAATATTGATATATTTCAATTATTTTTGAAAAAATAGTATTTTCAGATTTGTATTGGGAAAATAAAGTTGTTTTGATAAAAATAAAGTGTAGTTTAAAAAAAAGTAACGAAGAATAGATTTAGTAAAATCCATTCATTCTTTCAAATGCCTCATCAAAAGTAGGCATATTGGTTTGGCAACCCTTATGCTCAACAATAAAAGATGATACTGATGAAGCAAATTTGGCAGATTCTTCTAATGACTCGCCATTTAGGAATCTTGATAAAAATCCTGCTCTATAGGAATCTCCAGCACCTGTTGGGTCAATAGCTTCCCTTTTAACAGAGTCAATTTTTATTTTTTCTTCAGTTGAGTAAATTTCACTACCGTTAGCGCCGCAGGTTTTAACAACTATTTTTGGTCCTATTTCGAGCAGTCCGTTTAAATCCACTTCCAATGATTCTAAAATCCTTTCGATTTCATGATGATTTCCAAAAAGAATTGTTGTATTTTCAATAACTTCTTTTAGTTTTTTGGTGGTGTACATGCCAAGGTCTTGGCCAGGATCGAATGAAACAAGCAAATCTTCATTTTTTGCTTCTTCAGAGCATTTCCAATTGAAATTAGGGTCTCCTGTTGCTAAATGTATTGCTTCTGTGTTTTTAATTGCAGATGTAGGCACTTTGCTTTCTGCAAATTCACGGGCAGCTCCCCAATAGAAGTAGCTGATCTGGTCTTCATTATCATCGGTTAAAACAAATGCGGTAGGTGTTGCCTCGCCGGGAACAATAATCAGTGAATCTGTGTCAATACCTAAATTCTGCATATGTTCATAATATTCAGTCTTTTTGAAATCTCCTCCAACAGCTGAAACCAGTGAAGTTCTTAATCCTAATTTAGCTCCAACACAGGCAACATTTGCAGCTGCTCCTCCATTGAATGTTTCCATATTTGTAATTGGAGCTGAAAAGTTCGCCTTTGGAAATTCAGGCACTCTAATAATGTAATCATGAGCAGAGTGGCCAATCGCTAGTAAATCTCTGTTTTTTGCCATAGTATCTCCTTTAAATTTTTCATTTAAATATTGTTCTTTATCGTTATTTAATGTTTTGAAAATTCATCTAAACGTTAAATCACGAAAAAATTTTGTCGTATCCTGTTACTTATATAATATTATATAATAGTAATTTTATTTTTCTAAGAGCATCTGAAAAGTAATGTTACATAGGTGCAAAACCCTGCTTTTCAATGTCCTTCTGACCCTCTTTTGTTAAATATCTTATAAGTTCATCGATTTCGGAGTTATCTTCGTTAACTTTAACTAAACTGATTACATGCTGAGTGTCAAATTTCAGCAGTTCATTTCCTTTAAAATAACTGGCATTTAAAAATGTATGTAGATTTTTAGAGCTTCTGACCCGTTTATAAGCATCAAATTGTGAGTTTACCTTTTCTTTAATGTTGAACTTTATATCATAATGTTTTAAACTATTCCAGGCAAGCCTTTGAGCTGACCCAGACACTTCTATAAAATCAAGTCCCTCCAAATCGGAAATGCTTTCTATTTTTTCTGTCCCCTGGCTTGAAATAAGAACCAGATAATCGTAAGCTATCGGGAAAAAATTCAAATCTTTTTCAAAAGCTATTAGCGGATCGTCCAATGCCAATATGTCAACAACTCCTCTTTTAGCTAACTCAAAAGCGTCTTTATCATTGCTGCTGTATATGCTTGTTTTAAATGGCAGGTCAATACTTTCCAAAAGGCCCGCACTTATATGTCCTCCAACTATGCTGATAAAAGAAGTTTTTTCGATTTGAAGTGCATATTTTCTAAACTCATTCAATAATTCCAATCCTTCCGGAGTAAGTGCAGTGCCGTTTCCTATTTTTTGAGTAATTTTAAAGCCTAATTTTTCTTCTGCTTTAAGCATCCTTCTATTAAATACTGTATGGGATATGTTTAACTCTTTTGCAGATCTTCTCTGGGATTTGGTTTTGGATAGGGATTCTAAACTTTCATATAATTTATATCCGTAGACATTGCCATTTATCTCTAAACTTATCAATCCTTTACTATTGAATTCCATCAATTATAAATAAAATTTTAATCATAATTAATAATATCGATTTTTGGAATAGATAAAAATGGACATAATGAAATCTTCTATTGAGACAATATTGAACAACATTAAAAAGGCTGAAGAACTTTTGGATGAACAGGCGATTGATGAATTTGAAAATATTATTATTGAATCTAAAAATATCTTTGTTACAGGTGCTGGAAGGTCAGGGCTTGCGGCTAAAGCATTTGCAATGAGATTGATGCATTTAGGTTTAAGTGCATATGTTGTAGGGGAAACCATTTCTCCGGCTATTTATGAAGATGACTGTATTATAGCGATTTCCGGTTCCGGTGAAACAAACACTATTGTATCAGCGGCAAAAATAGCTAAAAATAGAGGTTCAAAAGTTTTAGCTTTAACATCTTATCCCGAATCCACTTTGGGGCAGTTGGCTGATGCTTATATTCTTGTTAAAGGAAGGACTAAAAAAGAAGTCGATGATGAAAATTATATGAAACGTCAAATTCATGGAAACTACACTTCTTTAACTCCTTTAGGTACTGCATTTGAATTAACAACTTTGGTGTTCTTGGATGCAATTGTTTCTGAACTAATGGAAAAAATGCACCAGACAGAAAGTGATTTAAAAGCAAGACATACTGTTTTAGAGTAATTCAGTCAAAAATTACTCTATTCTGATTATTATATATATTACAGCGCTGCCCTCTTAAAAATCCGACTAATGTAATATTTCCTTTTTTTGCAATGTTATATCCCGAATTAGCGGGAGCTGCGTTTGATGCTAAAACAGGAACTCCTGCTCGGGTCATTTTTATTACCATGTCTGCAGGCATTCTTCCACTGTAAATCACATAGGAATTTTTTAAATCAAAACCGTTTAGTATTCCGTACCCAATTACCTTGTCAACTGCTACATGGCGGCTCACATCTTCTTTTACAACAAATTTGCCGTTATGCACAATCCCTGCCACATGTGTTCCTCCTGTTGCCTGCCAGATTTCAGCATTTTCTTTTAATTCGTTAATTCTCTCAATCAGTTCATTAACGCTGACTTTAAAATCTGATTCAACAGGAATTACTTCTTTAATTTTACTTCTCCATCCTCCTGCAGAATCCGAACACAGGACTGTTTCGTTTGTTTTAAGCAGCCTGTCATCAATTTCCACATTAATTTGGGGGCCGTCAATTTCCAGGTTTTTAATATCGTCCATTGATTTAATCATATTTTCATTAATTAAATATCCGGCTGCAAATTCTTTAAGGGATTCTTCAATTGCTGAAAGACTGCGTGAAATGCTTTTATTAATGGTTAAAGTAATAGTTTCATCTTTTACAACTTTTTCTTTAACTTCATGATGTTGATTATTTTTATATTGAATTGCATCGATTTCTTCAATTTTCATACTTTCATCCTCAACTGATATTTTCGAATCATATAATAATATTATATAATGTCTGATATCTATATTAATTTAAAGGAGGTCATGTTATGAATATTGAAGATTATGACGAACAGTTGAAAAAAGCAGTTGAGTTTCATGGTGAACTTTGTGGAGGCATTGCTATTGGAACCAAGTTAGGTATGTACGGTCTTGAATTGTTGGGAATGGAGCTAAATAAAAGACATAAGAATTTAATTGTAATTTTGGAAAATGAGAGATGCACAGCTGACGGGATTCAGTCTGTAACTAAATGCACAATTGGTAAGAGATCTTTAAAACTGGTATATTACGGAAGATTTGCAGCCACTTTTTATAATATGGATACTGGTGAAGCATACAGGGTTTCTGATGCAGATGCCAATAAAAAAAATAAAACAAAAGAAACCAGGGAAGAAATGGTTGAGAGATTTAGAATAACTCCTCCTGAAGAATTATTCAATGTTGAAAAAGTTAAAGTAAAGCCTTTTAATGAAGCTCAACAACCTGGAGGAGACCATACTACTTCATGGTGCAGTGAGTGTTGTGAAAAAATAACTGATAATTATCATCTGCTTAGAGCGGGAAAATCAATTTGCAAGTCATGTGCTGATGAATCATATTATGAAACCGTTGAATAAATTCGATTGATGTCTGTTAGAATATATTTTTAACAGCTATTTCTTTTCTTTTTTTATGTTTAGATTGTTTAATATTTATATTAACCTGCTTTTAAGTTGTTTATATTCTGATATGGTTTTTATAAAATGTCCATTAATACTTTTCATCGATTTAATCAATATGATTTAATAATTGAAGTTCATTTGAAATGGAATTTAATAAAAATAAGTTTTTTTTCATGATATTACTTAATTCATCATGTTTTATCATTACATTTAATTTAAATTATAGGTCATATTTAAATATTTCTTTTATTTTCTAATGGTAAATCCTTTATATATAGATACAGTATACATATTATCATAATACTTTGAAAACCTATTTGTCATGTGGAATTCATTAGTATTATTAAAATTTAATATTAAGGGAATAAAGAGGTTGATATAATGAGTTCATCATTTAAAAGTCCAGTTGATACTGCGAAAGCAATATCAAATACTGCTGGTGTAAAAGAATCCGCAAATATTGTTAATGTAATATTGCTTTCCTTCTTAGCAGGTGCATATATTGCATTTGGTGGTTTATTAGCGGTTGTTGCAAGCGCAGGCATGTTAAACGCAGGCGCTCCTATTGGTTTAGAAAAATTTGTATTTGGTGCAGTGTTCCCTGTAGGTTTGATCATTGTTGTTCTTGCAGGATCTGAACTCTTCACTGGAAATGTAATGTTCATGACTGTTGGTGTTTTAGATGGTAGTGCTTCCGTTGGAGGTCTTGCTAAAAATTGGGTAATTAGTTGGATATTTAACTTCGTAGGTGCTTTATTTGTAGCTTACGTTCTTGCTTTCATGGGAGGAATTACTCCTGTTGATACCGCAGCACCAGCATATGCTATTTCTGCTAAAGCTATTGCAGTAGCTGAAGGTAAAGTTACTATGCCATTCCTAACTGCTATGATTAAAGCTATTGGATGTAACTGGCTTGTATGTTTAGCTGTATGGTTAGCTAATGCATCTGATGATATCATCGGTAAAATCGTTGGTATTTGGTTCCCAATCATGGCGTTTGTATGTATTGGATTTGAGCACAGTGTAGCAAACATGTTCTTCATCCCATTAGGTATGTTCTTAGGTGCTAATGGTGTAACCTGGAGTACTATTATCATTAACAACTTAATACCAGTTACTATCGGTAACATTATTGGTGGGGGACTCTTTGTAGCTTGTATCTATTGGTACACCTATCTCAAAGAATAAAATAGTATAATGAACTTTTAGAAGCTTTTTTTTAAGCTTCTTTTTTAAATTATTTATAATAAAATACATTTTGGAGATTATAAAATGGTTGAAATAAAATATGTTCCAACAATCTGTCCATACTGTGGTACCGGATGTGGACTCAATTTCGTTGTAAAAGACGAAAAAATTGTTGGTGTAGAACCTTTAAAAAGAAGCCCTGTAAACGAGGGTAAAGTATGTCCAAAAGGAAACTTTGGATATCAATTTATTAATAGGGAAGACAGATTATCTACTCCTTTAATAAAAGAAAATGGGGAATTTAGAGAAGCTTCCTGGGACGAAGCATTAGACTTAGTTGCTAACAAACTTAAAGAAGTATCAGATGAAGATCCAAACAAAGTTGGATTCTACGCATGTGCTCGTTCTCCTAACGAAAACATTTACATCACTCAAAAATTAGCAAGAGTAGCTTGTGGTACTCAAAACGTAGACCACTGTGCTCGTATCTGTCACGGTCCTACCGTAGCAGGTTTAGCAACCACCTTCGGATCAGGTGCTATGACCAACGGATTCGACAGTATTAAAGAAGCTGATTACATCTTCTGTATCGGATCCAACAACATGGAAGCTCATCCATTATTCGGTCGTAAAATTATTCAAGCTAAAAAGAACGGTGCAAAATTAGTAGTATTGGACCCAAGATTCACTCCTACTGCTAAACTCGCAGACGAATATGTTCAATTTGAAACCGGTACTGACGTAGCTTTAATGAACGCTATGATTAAAGTCATCATCGACAAAGACTTGCAAGATGACGAATTCATCGCTAACAGAACAAAAGGTTATGAAGAAATGAAAGAAGTTGTTCAAAAATACACTTTGGATATGGCTTCTG
Organism: Methanobrevibacter sp.; assembly: GCF_030539875.1. NCBI lineage: Archaea > Methanobacteriati > Methanobacteriota > Methanobacteria > Methanobacteriales > Methanobacteriaceae > Methanobrevibacter > Methanobrevibacter sp. The sequence continues at coordinate 17,518 of NZ_JAUNXI010000011.1, read as the reverse complement.
AAATTACCGGCATCAAACCTGAAACTATTGAACACTTAGCTGTTGAATATGCATCCGCTGAAAGAGCAGCTATTGTATACTCATTAGGTATTACCGAACACTCCCACGGTGCTGACAACGTAATGTCTACTGCAAACCTTGCAATGTTAACCGGTAACATTGGTAAAATGGGTACTGGTGTAAACCCATTAAGAGGACAAAACAACGTACAAGGTGCTTGTGATATGGGAGCATTGCCTTCTGATTATGTAGGATACAGAAAAGTTGCAGACCCAGAAACTACCGCATGGTTCAACGACTACTACAGCGGTGAAGGTTATGAAGTAAACTTACCTGCAACTCCTGGTTTAACTTTAGTTGAAATGATGAATGCAGCTCACGCTGGTGACTTAAAAGTATTATACATCCACGGGGAAGACCCAGTTCTCTCTGATGCAGATGTACAACACACCAAAGAAGCACTTGCAAACTTAGACATGTTAGTCGTACAAGAATGTTTCTTAACCGATACTGCACAATGTGCTGATGTTGTATTGCCTGCAGCAGGTTGGGGTGAACAAGAAGGTACTTTCACAAGCGGTGAAAGAAGAGTACAATGCTTACACAAAGCTCAAGAACCTCCTGAAGGCGCATGGGTAGATTGGAAAATTATGGAAGAAATCGCAGTTAGAATGGGCGTACCAAGACCATTATTCCACTATGAATCTGCTGAAGAAATCTTTGAAGAAATCAGAGAATGTGCTCCTATCATGGCAGGTATGAACCGTGAAAGATTAGACACTCCTGAAGCACTTCACTGGCCTTGTCCTTCTGAAGATGATCCATGTCAACCATTAATGCACAAAGAAAAATTCGCACACCCTGACGGATTAGGTATTTTCCAAGCATTAGAACACAAAGGACCTGTTGAAACTCCTGATGAAGAATATCCATTACTCTTAACCACTACCAGAGTATTGTTCCACTATCACGCTGCTATGACCAGAAGATGTGAAACCTTAAGTAATGAGGTAAAAACCGGATTCATCGAAATTAACTCTAAAGATGCTAAAGAAAGAGGAATTATCGATGGTGAAGTTGTAAGAGCTTACTCAAGAAGAGGAGAAATTGCAATTCCTGCACGTGTAACTGATATTATTAAAGAAGGTATTGTAAACATCCCAATGCACTTTGTAGAATGTGCTGCAAACGTATTAACTAACTCCGATTCTTTCGACCCTAAATCTAAAATGGTTGAATTAAAAGCTTGTGCTATTAACGTAGAAAAACTCCCTGAAAAACGTATAATGAAAGGAGAAGTCTACAAAGATGGTACAGACACTGAAATTAAAGCTGAAAACATGGCTACTACATCCATTAAAGTAGGTAAATAAACGAGGAGTAGATTTAAATGAGCGCAAAAATTAACGATATGTACTACGCATACTCCGCTATCGAAGATATCAAAGAAAAAGGAGAGTACGGTGGTGTAGTAACTACCATCATGAAATACTTATTAGAAGAAGGTATCGTTGACGGTGTAGTAGGTGTAACTGAAGGTTACGATATTTATGACGGTGTTCCAATTCTCGTAACTGACCCTGCAGATGTTATTAAAACTGCTGGATCAATTCACTGTGGTACTTTAAACATTGCTAAATTCGTATCCAAATACTTAGATGGTGCAAGAGACATGAAACTTGCAGTTGCATGTAAACCTTGTGATGCAATGACCATCAGAGAATTAATGAAAAAAGGAAAAATCATCGAAGATAACGTGATTATGATTGGTGTAAATTGTGGAGGAACAATGTCACCTGTTCCTACCATGAACATGATTAGAGATGTATATGAATTAGATCCTAAAGATGTTGTCAAAGAGGAAATTTCTAAAGGTAAACTCATTATGGAAACTGCTGACGGTGAAAAAGGTATTGCTATCAGTGAGTTAGAAGAACAAGGTATGGGTAGAAGAGAAAACTGTCAAAGATGTAATCTTAAAATTCCTTCAAACGCTGACTTAGCTTTAGGTAACTGGGGAGTTATTGGTCCTTTAACCGGAAAAGCTACCTTCGTAGAAGTATTTTCCGACAAAGGTGCAGAAGTATTAGACAAAGTTATTGAAGCTGGTTTAATTGAAACTACCGCGCCTGAAGAAAAAGGTATCAAAATTAGGGAAAACATTAATAACTTCATGCTCAAAGAGTCCACCGAGAAGAAAGAAGTTGATTATGCAGGTACTACTGGAGATATTATTGATGTATTCCACATGTACGAAGAAGAATTCTCCAAATGTATGAAATGTTACGGTTGTCGTGAAGCATGTCCATTATGTTTCTGTGAAGACTGCTGTCTTGAAGCAGAAGGACCTGAATGGGTACCTGGTGGATACACTCCTGCAGCTCCATTCTTCCACTTAACTCGTTTAGTACACATGGTTGATGCATGTACAAACTGCGGTCAATGTTCCGAAGTATGTCCATCTGAAATCCCTGTTGCTAAAGTATGGAGTACTATAAACAACAAAGTAAGAGACATCTACGGATACATCCCAGGAATGGGCAGTGATGATCCACTTCCATTCACTGATCACGTATCCAAAGCTAAATGGATTTAAGGGTTCTTCCCTTTCATCCGTTTTATTTTTTTAATGTTTGAAATAACATTGTTATATATTTTTTCAAAAAAATAATAATATAATTGAATTAATCCTTGTTAAATGGTTCGCGCTTGTTGATGCCCTTTATGAAGATTTCTTCAAGTTCTTCTTCACTTTTACCATTTCTGACATGATTAATCAATTCTACAAGATTATCATTTCTAAGCAAACAAGGTTTTATTTTACCGTCTGGTGTAATCCTTAATCTGGAACAGTTTGCACAGAATTTAGAGTTATCTACCGGTCTGACTATTTCGATTTCACCATCGTTAATGTAATATTTTTTACGGCCCTGCATAAACTTGCGTTCATAAACATCATCAGCCATATCTGCTAACGTTTTTTCAATAGGGTCTAAAGGATAGTGATATTCATCGCTGAATTTATCATCCTCACAATTTTCGCTTTCAATCAATTCAATCAGCTGAAGAATGATGCCGTGCTGTCTGCAGAACATAAACATGTCTTTTATTTCATCAACGTTAATATCTTTCATTATTACCATGTTTATTTTAACAGGATACAATCCCACTTCAACAGCTTTTAGTATCCCTGCTTTTGCTTCATTTAAATAATCCATATTGGTTACAAATTTATATGTATCTCTTTTTAGAGTATCTAAACTGACATTGACTCTGTCCAATCCAGCTTTTTTTAAATCTTCAGCATATTTTTCAAGCAGCACTCCGTTTGTTGTGAGGGAAATATCTTTAAAATCAAGACTTGCAATCTTTTCAACAATTTCCACAATGTCCTTTCTAACCAACGGGTCTCCGCCGGAAAGTCTGATTTTTCTAACTCCAATTTTTTTAGCTATTTTAGTTATCAGATATAATTCATCCGGGGTCATTTCATCTTTTGACGAAACCATTCCGTCATGATGGCAGTATATGCAGTTTTCATTACATCTATTTGTTATTGTGATTCTAAGTGAAAGAATTGGCCTTTTATATTTGTCTTTAACTACATCTTCAAGCATATAATCATTCTTCCACTTTTATTTTCAATTCTTCAATTTCTTCATCGATTTTTAGGGAGTTTACAACTGCAAAAATAGTTTCTTTCAATATTCCCTGAGTGAATTTGTTGATTTCCACATCATGGCCATTTGTTTTGAGTTCAATGTCGGCATTTTCCAAATCATCTCCTTTGATGTTGGTGATGTCAACATTGATTTTTTTCACGTCAGGTTCTGTTTTAATCGAGTTAATCATTCCTTTTATGGAGTTTGCAATTATGTTGTTTGCAAACATATTGATTTCAAGATTCCTGTTGTTAACTAGAATGGTGCATTTTGCATCAATAGGGGTTTGTTTAAGGGGTTCACCCGGAATTATTAATTCAATGTTTGAAATATCTTCAACATTATATTCATCCAAATTCAATGTATTGATAACGCCAAGGACATTCTGCTTTAGATAATCGCTGACAAACCTGTTTAGGCCAACTACATTACCATCAATTGAAAGATAACTTGATACATTATCCAAATCTTCAGCACTTAGATTTCCACAGCGAATCTCTGATGCAATGGCTTCACCGTTATTGAAACCGCAGTTGTTTGCAAATAATGTGTCTACAATATCATGGGATCTCTCTTCAATAATGTCTGCCAGGTCTTTTATTCCTTCATTATCAATTGAAAATGAATCAACTTCTTTAATTGTGTATTCATCAACTACATCAGGTGATGTTGCGACTTTCGGATAGTTGTATCTTTTAAATCCTTCAATTACAACAAAATCAACAGTGTCCATATGTTTTATTAAGAATAGCAGTCTGTTCAAATCCATTTCTTTTCTCACGTTAAAGAAGGTTGTAGAACCAATACCTACCACAACACTGGATCCGGCTTGCTTGTGTTTCCAGGTATCCGTATTCTCTTTATCCATTTCCATCGTGTGATGGGAATGTTTAATGGATGCTACGTTATAGCCTCTTTTTTTGAGCTCTTCAATAACTTTTACAGTTAGTGATGTTTTGCCTGTATTTTTCTTTCCAACAATAGATACTATTTTCATTATTCTCCCCCTATAGTATTATTATATATTTATTTTTTTTATTAATTAATAATTTCTAAAAGAGTTATGTGTAGTTACTACACATCATATTTCCGCCAAATGCATTTTCTTATTTTTCAGCAAATCTTTAATACTTTTTACCTAAATTTTTATTACTAATCATGATTATATTTTCTATTTTTTTCACAAATAAAGGAATGATGTAATTTTATTATGATATTTGAATTCAATTATTTTCTATTTTTCATAATATACTGTCTTACTTTCTTATTTTGCTGTTTTAACTTTTTTAATTGATTTTTTAAAAAAAAATTGTGTAGCTTTACCACAGTTATATATAAATATTGTGTCTTTATTCTAGTAGGTAACTATATTTATATAAGTAAACATATGTGTAATCATTACACATGGTGGTTCAAATGCCGAAACATATTGCATCTGGTTTAAAATATTTGGCAGCCGTCAAATTAAAAGATGCTGGAAAAAGTCATCAAGAAATTGCTGATGAGCTGGGTGTTGATCGTTCTACTATTTCTCATTATTTAAATGGTAGAAATCTGTCTTGGAACTCTATTGATGTTGCAAGAACAATCATCGACTTGTCTCCCAAAGATTTTTTAAAAATGACTGAAGCTATATTTAATGAACCGGAAAAGAGTCGTAAAATTGTGAATATTTGCCGAGAAAGAGATTTTGAAGCAATGGTGGAAGATTCTTGTATTGGTTGCGGCTTATGTGTAAATGCATGTACGATGAATGCTATTAAATTAGAGTCATTAAAAGCGCATGCAGACTCCATACAATGTTGTGGTTGTCAGCTTTGTGAAGATGAATGCCCAACTAATTCTATAAAAATTTTGGAGATTAAATATGATTAGAAATTTAAAAGAGGTTAAAGACAATAACTTTGACATCACAAGGTCTGCAGACGAAGTTAGAAACTTGTCATTCAACGACCATGTCTGTTTAGGTTGTGGGATTTGTGAATCTACTTGTCCTGTTGAAGCAATTACATTAAACGCGATTGCTGTCGATGCTCGTCACAGAATTTCAAATGACGTTTACTTCAGTGGACATGAAAAAATTGCACAAAACTTCAAAGAAGACTTTGATGTTCAAAGAATAAGCATTGACGAAAGTAAATGTGTATTATGTGGTATGTGCAGCGGATTATGTCCTGTTGATGCATTAGTATTAACTATTGACGACGTACCGATTAAAGAAATTGAAGCATATCCTCACTATATTGCTTTCTCAGAAATTGATGACGATGAATGTGTTTACTGTAAAAGATGTGAAATTGCATGTCCTCGTGATGCAATCGTCATCGACAGAATATTACCAAACCGTGCTGATTTAGTAACTGGTGAAATTGATGTTGATGAAGATGAATGTATCTACTGTGGCGTATGTGAAGAATTATGTCCTGCAGAAGCTATTATCGTAGATCACGAAACCGGCAAGGAATCCATTGTTATTGACAAAGATGCATGTGTATACTGTCTTGTATGTAAAAAATCTTGTCCTACCAATGCTATCAAAGCAATTTGTAGAGCATGTAACTATGGTGAATATGACTTAAATCCTTCAGATGCTGTTGTTACTGGAAATTCTGTCATTGACTCAGAACTCTGTGTTTACTGCGGATGGTGTGAAGGAGTATGTCCTACTGATGCAGCAAAAGTTAAAAAACCATTTGAAGGTAGTATTGAAGTTGACGATGAAAAATGTCAAGCTTGTGGTGCTTGTGTAGATGTCTGTCAATGTAATGCTTTAGCATTCCCTGTATCTGCTGGTCCTGGTTCTAGAATGGAACATGTAACTGCTTTCGACGAATTCTGTGTACGTTGTAAAGCATGTGCAAAAGCATGTCCTAACGGTGCTATTACTGTAAAAAGAACTGAAGTTGATCACACTCCTATTAACTCTACTACTTGGAAAGAAGCTTTAGATGCTATTAAAGACTAGGTGATTGGATGGAACTTAAAGTTAATCAAGATAATTGTTTAGGATGTGGAATTTGTGTAATTGCATGTCCTGTTAACGCAGCTATCAGTCCTGAAAATGCTGGTGGTAATGGTGCAAAGACTGAAGAAGTTATTATGATGGTTGAAAATGGATTTATCAAACTTTTCAGTGCTGAAAAATGTGAAAAGTGTGGAACATGTCAAATGTTTTGCCCAGTAAACGCAATATGGTTAGAATAAGGGGGATTATATAATGCATTATGCTAATACTTATTTAGAAAAACCTGTCGTGCCTGATGTAAAAATTACTGGTGAAGGAAGTACAGATGTTCTTAAATGTATGTTAAACACAGGATCAGACATCTACCAAGGTGCTTGTAAAAAAAGAGGATCCACTTTAAAAGAAGAATATAAAAATGCTTCCGGTACTTGTTACATGGACCCAAGAGACATGGCAAAATTAGGTGTAAATAACTGGGATACTGTTCTTGTTAAAACCGATTTTGGTGAAGTAGTTGTAAACTGCGCAGTATCAAGAGACGCACCTCACGAAGGTACAGTATTCATTTGTAAAGGTCCATGGGCTAACACTATTGTAAGTCATGATACTTACTGCTGTTCTGACCCTACTTACAAAGGTATCCACTGTACTGTTGAAAAAACTGACAGAAAAGTTTTACTCATGGCTGACTTAATGAGATGGGTATACAAAAAATATGTTGATGAAGAAGAAGACGATGTTGTTGAAGACATGGATTCTTTAGGCGAATTGCCTGTTTATCATGGACGTAAATGGAAGGAGTTGATTGATCATGACTTATGAACCACCTGTAACTGATTATGATTACATTGTTGAAGATTGTACCTGTGCATTCTGTGGTTGTAACTGTGATGATTTAGATTACTTAGTTAAAGATAATCACGTAGTTGCTGTAAGACACGCATGCAGATTAGGAGCAAGTAAAATCATGGAAGATATGGATCAAAGATTACTTGTTCCAATGATTAGGGATGAAAACGGAGAACTCACTGAAGTTGACTGGGATACTGCTTTAGATAAAGCTGCTGAATACATTGCTAATTCCATCAGACCAGTATTCTACGGTTGGTCTGAAACCTCAACCGAATGTATGAAAGAAGGAGTAGCATTAGGTGAATACATTGGTGCAGTATTAGATAACCAAGCTACTATCTGTCACGGACCTTCTCTCCAAGCTGTACAAAACGCTGGATACCCTATTCAAACCTTAGGGGAAGTTCAAAACAGAGCAGACATGCTTGTTTACTCTGGAAGTAACGCTATGAACTCTCACCCTAGACACTTAGCAAGATACGCTGCTTTCTGTCGTGGATACTTCAGACAAAGAGGAAGATTCGACAGAACTGTCGTAACTATGGATCCAAAATTCTCAGATACTGCAAAATGTTCCGACAAATGGATTGGATTCGAACAAAACGGAGACTACGGTTTCTACAATGCTATTAGAGCTGTACTCAGAGGAAAAGAATTATATCAAGATGTAATTTCCGGAATTCCTAAAGAAGACATTTACGAATTAGCTGAAGAAATGAAAAATGCAGAATTCGGTGTTCTCTTCTTCGGTTTAGGTTTAACCCACACTTTATCAAAACAAAGAAACATTGATATTGCGATTAAAATGGTTCAAGACTTAAACAAATACAGTAAATGGGGTCTTACTCCAATGAGAGGTCACTTTAACGTAAACGGATTCAACATTTTCATGGCATTCGAATGTGGATTTGCTTTCGGTGTTGACTACTGTAGAGGTTACCCAAGATATATGATGGGTGAAACCAACACTATCGATTTATTGGTCAGAAAAGAACCTGACTGTTTCATGGTTATTGCAGCTGACCCTGGTGCTCACTTCCCTAATGGAGCAAACCAACACTTAGCTGACATTCCAGTTATCCAAATCGATATTCACTGGGGACCATCAACTGAACTCGCTGATGTTGTATTGCCTGGTTCATTCATAGGCGTAGAATGTGGCGGTACCAGTTACCGTATGGACGGAGTTCCTATTTTCATGAGAAAAGCAATCGACAAACCTGAAACCTGTCGTGACGACGAATGGATTGTCCGTGAATTAAAAGAAAGAGTAATGAAACTCAGAGAAGAGCCTAACGTAGCTCCAAAATATGTGCCAAATCCAAACGCACTTTAAAGGTGATATAATGGAATATATTCTTAAAAACGGTATTGTCTACGACCCAGCTAATGAGATTAACGGTGAAAAAAAGGACGTTATGTTTAAAGATGGTATTATTGTAGATGATGTATCTGCTGATGCTAAAGTCTTAGACGTTACTGATAAAATAGTTATGCCAGCAGGTATTGACCCTCACGCACACGTTGCAGGTCCTAAATTAGTAGTTGGAAGGTTATACAGACCTGAAGATTCCAGAAGGGGTGTTACTCAAAAAACTAAAGTTTTAAGATCCGAATCTGGTTTCTCTATTCCAAGTTGTCCTGCAACCGGTTACAGATATTCAAGATTAGGTTATGGTACTGTTGTTGAAGCAGCTATGCCTCCTCTTGAAGCAAAACACACTCACGAAGAAATTGCAACTATTCCTCAACTCGATATTCCAGCTTTACCATTATTCGGTAACAACTGGTTTGTATTGGAATATGCAAAAGATAACAATATTGAAGACATCGCAGCATTTGTTTCTTCATGGTTAAAAATCTCCAAAGGTTACGGTATTAAAATCGTAAACCCATGTGGAAGTGAAGCATGGGGATGGGGTATGAACGTACATGGTGTAAATGATAAAGCACCTTACTTTGACGTAACTTCCAAAGAAGTTATTCAAGCTTTAGCTAAAGCTAACGAAATGTTAAACTTGCCTCACTCTATTCACATTCACCCTAACGACTTAGGACACCCTGGTAACGTGCCAACCACCATAGAAACTATGGATGCTGTTAAAAACGTTAAAAAAGGTTCCAAAGCAGCTGAAATCAGAGATCAAGTTATGCACCTTTGTCACTTACAATTCCACGCTTACACTGGAAACAGCTGGAAAGATGCAGCGTCCGGTGCAGAAGAAATCGCTAAATACATTAACAAACACGACCATGTCACCTGTGACGTAGGTCAAGTTACTTTAGACGAAACCACAACCATGACTGCTGATGCTCCTATGGAATATGACTTATTCAAATTATCTGGTTTAAAATGGACCAACAAAGATATTGAATGTGAAACCGCAGCAGGTATTATCCCATGTATTTACTCAGGTAAAAACCCTGTTAACTCTTTACAATGGGCTATTGGTCTTGAATTGTTCTTACACATTGATGACCCATGGAAAGTATGTTTAACTACTGACCACCCTAATGCAGGTCCGTTCACTAGATATCCTAGAATTATCTCTTGGTTAATGAGTAATACCAGAAGAATGGAAATGATTGAAAACAGAGAAGTTCACAAATGGGTAGAAAAAAGAACTACTCTTCCAACTCTCGACAGAGAATACGATTTCTACGATATTGCAACTATTTCCAGATCTGCTCCTGCTAAAATCTACGGATTCACTGACAGAGGTGCACTCACTCCTGGTTACAGAGCAGACATTGCTGTATATGACATAAATCCTAATGATATTGATCCGTCCAGACAATATGCTGAAATTGAACAAGGTTTCAATGTAGCTGACTACACTATTAAAGATGGTCAAATCTTAGTAAAAGATAAAGAAATTGTAAAAGTTAAAGAAAGTCAAAACATTTGGGTTAACGTAAACGGATGGGAACAAAACGAACAAAAAGTTATCGACAACATTATGCCGTTCTTTACTCAATACTACTCAGTTAAATGGGATAACTACCCAGTACACGACCACTACGTATCTAACCCAATTAGAATAGATGTTGATGGTAAATAGGGGTGTTTAATTTGAAAACAATAACTTTTGATCAAATCAAAACTTCTTCAATCGCTTTAGAATTTGATGAGTTAATTCCTGATGAAATTTACTCCTGGACTGAAGCTGATTTCGCAAAATATGGAGTTCCTATTGGAAATTCAAGATTCCCAATCACCGATTTCTTCGACATTACCATTGAAGGAGAAGCTAATGGACCTGATGAAGTTGAAATGATTCTCAACGGTGATTTAAACAGAGTAAAATACATTGGTTGTAAAATGAGCGGTGGAAAAATCGTCTGTAACAGCAGTGTAGATTTACACGTAGGTGCTGAAATGTCTGGCGGATCCATTCTTGTTAAAGGGGATGCTGCTGCTCACGCTGGAAGAGAAATGTCTGGCGGATACCTTGAAATTGAAGGTAATACCAAAGAATTCACTGGTGCTTCCTACATCGGTGAATGGAGAGGTATGACTGGTGGACAAATTGTTGTCGGTGGTAATGCCGGTAAACAATGTGGTGAATGTTTAACTGGTGGAAGAATTCACGTTAAAGGTAACTGTGATATCTTGGCCGGTATTCACATGACCAAAGGTATTATCGAAATTGACGGTGACGTTAACCGTTGGCCTGGAGGCCAAATGAAAAACGGTAACATCATTATTCACGGATTCCTTGGAAGATTACTCGAAGGATTCGTTCTCGATGGTATCGTTGTAAATCCTGAAGTTGACGGAATCACATTCGAAGGTAAATATATTAAATATACTGGAGATATTGGTCTTAACGGTAAAGGTAACCTTTACTTAGACGCTGAAGCTAATAAAGAAAAATTAGCATCTTACGGCGAACTCGACGACGAATATACTTCAATTAGAGAATACAGGAATTTATAATTCCTCTCTTTTCTTTTTTTTTTAATGACTATAGGTTGATAAAATGGTAGAAGAAGTTGAAATGAGTTTTGATGACGCATTGGATTATGTTAAAAATAATGTTGAAGTTGGCGACACTTTAGAAATTTCTTACAACCGTATTTTTGCTCCTGGTGAAGTTTTAGGTTTTACTGAAGAAGATGAACAAACCGGTGAAGGTTATAGGGTTAGTCTTCAATTAAATGGTGAAATTTTAAATCAGGCAGTTGAAATCGATTTCAGTGAAATTGAAGACGAGTTGCTTGAAATGCGCCATATCTGTGGCGATAAGGAACTTATTATTGAAGTTTTATAATTTTCTCTTTTTTCAATGTTTATTTTTTTGATGATGCTTCATTGAAAAATAATTTTGTTCGTAAATATGCAAACAAGTTTATATACTAGTAGTTTAATATTATATTTCGAGGTTGATTATCATGAAAGTATTAAAATTAACTGTTAGTGAAGCTGTAAATTATTTAAAAGAAAATGTAAAAATTCATGATAGGCTTGAAATTTCATATAACAGGATTTTTGCCGAAGGAGAAATCCTAAATATGGATTTTTCCGAGTATTTTGGAAAACCCGGCTTTAAAATGTTGATTTCTCTTGATGAAAGCAGTTTAGGTTCTACAGTTGAAATTGATGTTTATGAAGTTGAAGATGACATAATCGAATTTATACATTATCCTGGTGATGGTGAAAAAGTGGAAGTAACTGTACTTTAGTTACAACCTGTCCATTTTTTCAAAAGGCAGTAGTTTTTCAATGGCTTTAACTTCAACGTCTATTCCTTTTTCTTTGATTGCACCGATTGTGTTTAAACCGCTGCCTGTCACAATACCAAAGTTATAATTGTCTGCTTTTGCATTGTATGTCAGTTCTCTTGGCTTTCCAATTTTATATATTGAAAATCCTATATTGTTTAGGACATCTAAAAGATGGACACAATATTCGCGGGATATATACGGAATTTCCTTAAAGCTGGCTAAAATCTTGTTCGGATGATTGTTTGCACTTATTGCTGTTCTATTTTTAGCCAAAAAGATTTTATGCGGATCTTCTGTTGATCCGTTATATGAGATTAAATCAATGAACAATGGAGGTTCTGTTAGTTCGAGCAAACCTCCGTATTTCGGTGTGCTCATTATTCCATTGTCTATTAAAATTCCGTCGATGCTTAAACTGCAGATTGTCGCCAGCCCTATTTTTGAATCATCTGTTGGATGATTTATGAGTTTATAATATGGATTAATATATTTTGGATTGTTGTTGTAAGTTTCTTCCATTATATTTAGGGCAATGTCTATTTTATCCCTGTTGATGTATGAAACATTGGATATTATGTCTCCTTTTCTTTTTTCGATGTCAAAATTAACCTGCTGGATTAGATTCCATGTTTTTGAAAGCAAAAATGATATTTTCGGTTGGGGAATCGCTTTTGCTTCCTTTAAAAGAGGGCTGATTTTAGTGGATATTGGGGATAATGTTTTGAAATCCCTGATTTCTTCAGCAATTTTTATTTCAATGTATTTGTTTTCTTCCTGAACTGCGCAAAATGGAGTAATTCCTCCAACAACGGCTATTCCAACCATTCCTTCAGGTACTGGTATTCCTAGTATGTCTTTTCCTTCCTGTGAAATGGCCAATGCTCCTCCGATTCCTATCTTGTCCAGTCTGTTGATGATTTCTATAGCTTTTTGCCGTCCTATTCCAGGTATCAGTCTGAAATTTGCAGGTATGATTCCCTCGCCATTTTCAACAACATCCATTACAGATGTGAATCCCTTGGCTGAAAATGCATCAAGGGGAGTTACAGATGTTTTTTTGTAGGATATCAGTTCGGTGAATCTGACGGGCTGAGAATCTTCGATTTTTAAAAGCCCTCCATATTGCGGCTGTGAAGGGATTCCTTTATTGAGAAGTACCCCGTCGATTGTGGTTCCGCACAATGTTGTTACTTCCATTTTCCCATCCTTGCCGGCATCATTTAAATTGATGTAAGGGCTAACAGAAAGACCATTTTCAATAACTCTTTTAATTATATCGACTGATTCTTCATTATAAATGGTCGATGTATTTACAACCACGTTTCCTTCCTGTGTCATATAGTTAAAGTCAGTTAAATAAATCATTTCCTCAAATTTTGAATGAATAAAATCTACCTGGTCATAAATCAGTCCCTTTTCTAATTTTTCACGGCCAAGAGCGGTTATGTTCCTTCCGGAATTTCCTATTCTTTCGGTATATCCCTTTTCATCTAAAATTTGCATATGGTATCTGACTGCACGTTCACCAAGATTAAATCCTTTATTTTTAAGCTCATCAGCAATCAGTTTGGAACCTGTTGGCTTTTCCTGTTCACTTAATATCCTTAAGATTTCAATCATTCTATGCTCGGATTCTGACATAAAAAAAGCTCCCTACATTAAAGGTCAATTAAAAAAAATAAAATCAATATCTGGATTAGATATCCAAATATTTTCTTTGCTCATATCCGAATACCTGTACGCGGTATTCGTCCCATTCTTTATATTTAAGTTCCAAGAATTTTTCACTAACGTGAGGGCCTAAAGCATTAAGTATTAGGGGATCCTCTTCAAGGGTGTGGTAAGCTTCCCATAAACTTGTTGGTAAAACTTTAATTCCTCTCGCTTCCCTTTCCTCTTCGCTCATTTTATAAATGTCTAGCTCAATAGGTTCACCAGGGTCAATCTTATTAACAATACCGTCGATACCTGCTTCAAGCATTACTGTAAATGCAAGGTAAGGGTTACATGCAGGGTCCGGGGACCTGTACTCAATACGTGTTGCTTTACCTCTCGCTGCAGGAACTCTGATTAAAGCTGATCTGTTTCTAAAACCGTATGCTCTGTAAACCGGCGCTTCATAACCAGGCACTAAACGCTTGTATGAATTTACGATAGGATTGGTAATTGCGGTAATTGCAGGGGCATGTTTTAGAAGTCCTCCCATAAAGTGAATGGCATCTTTTGAAAGTCCTGTTTCAGAATCAGGGTCTGAAAATAGGTTTTTGTCTCCTTTAAAAACAGACTGGTGACAGTGCATTCCACTTCCGCTTACTCCGAAGAAGGGTTTTGGCATAAATGTTACTCTGTAATCCAACTGGTCAAAAGTAGCCATATTGTCTACAATGGCCTTGATAGCTTGCTTGAATGTAATTACTGCATCAGCAGTTTTTAGTGCGTCTTTAAATTTAAATGCAATTTCGTTCTGACCTGGTGCCACTTCGTGGTGGGAAGCTTCAACTTCAAAGTCCAAATCTTCCAGGTTTAAGGTTAACTCTCTTCTGAAATCAGGTCCTTTATCGAGAGGCTCTACATCAAAGTATCCTGCTTCGTCGTAAGGCAGAGGATATCCGTTTTCATCAATGTCCACAATAAAGAATTCCGGTTCAGGACCGATATTGTATTTCAACCCTCTTTTTGCAATATGGGACAATGATTTTTTAAGCACTCCTCTCGGGTCTCCTGCAAATGGTTTCTTTTCAGGAGTCCAAACATCACAAATGAATCTGCAGGTTGCAGATTCTTCAGGTTTCCATGAAAGTCTTGAGTAGGTGTTGATGTCCGGTTTTAAAACTAAATCACTGTCGTTTACTCCAACAAATCCTGCAATGGATGAGCCGTCAAACAACATACCTTCGTTGAACAATTCATTAAGATCATCGCCAGGTTTAAATGGAATAACGATGTTTTTTACAGTACCGTTTATATCAACAAATTGCAGTCGGATAAATTTGATATTATCCTCTCTCATTTTTTCAGTTATTTTTTCAATTTTTTCTTCTGGAATATCGCTCATCGAATCAGGCTCCAAGTTAATATGATTAATTAGCATCGTCGGAAATATCATTCCAATGCTTTTATATTTATAATCTGGTAGTATATAAAGATTTTGAAAAAATAGTTGGAATAGGAGTTCTATACAATTTTTTTGTATATTAATGTGCAGATTTAATTTTTTTTAGTGAAAATTATAATAGTATTTTGTGAAATTAACACATTTTTGTTCAAATCACAACAAAAAAAGAATGAAAACTTGACTTAATGTTTAGAATTCATCCAGTAAAAATGAACCCAGATCCAGCAAGTCAAATGTTAAAATTTTCGGAGCGACGGTAACTTTTCCGATTCCTGTTATGATTTTATAAGCTTCAAATGCCTGAAGACAACCTATTAAATTTGGAGTCGGCCCTATTACAGGAGGAATGCCTGATGTGACATTTTTAAGCTCTTCAATGATGCTGTCTGTAAGCTCCTTTTCAAAAGAGGGGAGGCTGAACATTTCCTCATAACTTTCGGTATTTGGCAGGAATGTTGTAATTTGACCTAAGGTTCCATGAATTGCACCGTGAACATAAGCTATTCCTTTCTCTTTCGCCTTTCTTGAGACAATTACTCTTGTAAGTATATTGTCCAGAGCATCAATAACAATGTCTGAGTCTCCGATAATATTGTCAATGTTTGTCTCATCAACGTGCTCGTTATAGCTGGTTACCTTAACAAAAGGGTTTATCAGCTTGACCTTTTTACCTGCAACTTCACTTTTTGCCTGTCCGATTTCATCAACTGTTGCAAAATTCTGTCTGTTTAGGTTGGATAAGTCAAATGAATCTTCATCAACTAAAACAAGTTCTCCAACACCCATTCTTGCAAGCATTTCAATTGTCTCTCCACCAATGCCTCCGCAGCCTATTACTGTGATTTTGCAGTCTTTAAACCGTTGCTGTTCACTTTCACATACAATGCTCATCTGTCGGGAAGCTATCTGCCAGTAATCATCATCTTTAAATTTTTTAGACATATTTACACCTCAGAAATGATCAAATTTCTCACCGAAATACTCGTGCACCTTTTCAAGTTCTTCCGGGATATTCAACATCTGTGTACAAAATGGTATGCACTCTTCACAGTTAATGCAGCTGTCTGCTCTTGAATCTTCATCTATCAGTGAAAAATATTGCATGGCGCTTGCTTTAGGGTCATTCATCATATGTGCAATGTTATATTCTGTTAGGCAGTTTATGATGTCGACTCCATGGGGGCAGGGCATGCAATAGCCGCATCTGGTACAGTCGTTTCCAAGAAATGTTCTGTAAGTTCTTGCAACTTCTCTGATTAATTCATTATCTCCCTCACTGATAATGTCTTCAGCAGAGGCGATTTTGATATTTTCTTTCACCTGGTTTAAGTTGGTCATTCCGCTTAAAACACAATCAACGTCATCTCTATTCCATAAATACTGCAGAGCCCATTCGACAGGACTTCTTTTCTTTTCTGAGGTATTCCATAATTGCTGAACTTCACTTGGTATATTTTGAACTAATCTTCCTCCGCGGAGAGGTTCCATAATCATGCTTCCAACATTTATGTCCTTTAGATAATTGAGGCCCATTATTCCTGACTGGTAATATTCATCAAGATAATTCATCTGGGTTAATGCAACTTCCCATTTCGGATAGGAGTCAAGTATCTCAATTAAATAATCTATTTCGACATGTGATGAGAATCCGATGTGCCTGACTTTTCCGCTGCTTAAACAGTCATCCAAAAAGTCAAGAACGCCTAAATTTTCCACCTTGTTCCAATCAGGGACGGTTAATGAGTGAAGGAGATAAATATCAACATAATCAGTTTGCAGTTTCTCAAGCTGAATGTCTAAATATCTCTCAAAGTCAGATTTTTCCTCCATTAACCAGGAGGGGGATTTTGTCTGGAGTATTATTTCGTCTCTCATGCTGTTTTCTTTTAAAAATTTACCGACAAACCTTTCACTGTTTCCGTTACCGTCAAGCTCCTTGCTGTGGTAAGGAAATGCCGTATCGATTATGTTTATTCCATTTTCAATTCCATACTTTAACATTTCAGCTGCTTGAACTTCGTCAATGTCAGCATTGGAATTAATTGTGGGAAGTCTCATAGTTCCAAAACCGAGTCTTGAAACTTTAAGATTAGTTTTTCCAAGCGTATTGTATAACATTTCAAACCTCAATAATTTAACAAGGCTCTTTCAAAAACTTAAGTGATTTGGATCAAACTTAATTTATTGGAGCAACCA